>JANOKK010000664.1:0-1392 GCA_031419255.1 Betaproteobacteria bacterium | reverse complement strand
CCTGTCGAAGGGCATCAATGCCCTTCGACAGGCTCAGGGCGAACGGGATGGGGGGTTGCGTCGCACGGCGGGATCAAATAAACGTGCGTGCAATTGTTGATGTCCTGACCGCGCATTGTTCGCGTTTTTTGTACCCCAATTCCCGCGCCAAACAACTCTAATAACCGGTCAATTTCGCGATGGCACTCACCTATATCTGGACCGGTTTCTTCCTCGTTGGCTTTGTCGCCGCACTGGCGCAATGGATCTTCCTGGGCGACACCGAGGTTTTCAAACGCATCATCGACGGCACATTCGCCGCGGCTAAAACCGGCGTCATGGATATCGCGCTGCCACTCGCGGGCATCATGACGCTGTGGCTGGGAATACTCAGTATCGGCGAGCGAGCTGGTGCGATCAATCTTTTGGCGCGCATCATCGCGCCATTTTTTTCGCGGATTTTTCCGGAAGTGCCGAAAGATCATCCCGCTACCGGCCACATGGTGATGAATTTTTCCGCAAATTTTCTGGGTCTCGATAACGCAGCGACACCGTTCGGCTTGAAGGCAATGGAAAGTCTGCAAACCCTGAATCCGAACAAGGATGAAGCGAGCAACGCGCAGATCATGTTTCTTGTGCTGCACACTTCCGGCCTCACGCTGATTCCACTGTCCATCATGGCGCAGCGCGCGGTGTTGGGTGCCAAGGATGCATCGGATATTTTTATTCCGACCTTGATTGCAACCTACGTGGCGACAGTGGTAGCGATGGTATCGGTTGCGATCAAGCAGCGCATCAATTTGCTGAATTCGGTGGTGTTGAGCTGGCTCGGCGGCATGACGGCATGCATTGTCGGCTTGATTTGGTACTTCACTCAATATTTATCAAAGCCGGAAATTGAACTTGTCTCCAAGGTCGTGAGCAATCTGATTTTGTTCTCGATCATCGTCGGCTTCATCGTTGGCGCATTGTGGAAACGAGTCGATGTGTACGACGCGTTTATCGAAGGCGCCAAAGGCGGCATCGAGACCTCGCTGAAAATTATTCCCTACCTGGTTGGCATGCTGGTTGCGATCAGCGTGTTACGCAATTCGGGTATTTTGGGATTTGTTGTGAGCGGCTTCACGTGGTTCTTTACGCAGATTGGCGTCAATACCGATTTCACGCCTGCCTTGCCGACGGCGCTGATGAAGCCGATCAGCGGCAGCGGTTCACGCGCGATGATGATCGACGCGATGCAGACGTACGGTGTCGATTCATTTGTCGGCCGACTTGCTTGCATCTTTCAGGGGTCGGCCGATAAATGAATCGACACCGTACGTCTGCATCGCGTCGATCATCATCGCGCGTGAACCGCTGCCGCTGATCGGCTTCATCAGCGCCGTCGGCAAGGCAGGCGTGAAATCGGTATTG
>JANOKK010000663.1:0-8534 GCA_031419255.1 Betaproteobacteria bacterium | reverse complement strand
CCTGTCGAAGGGCCTCGGACATCCAGCCCTTCGACAGGCTCAGGGCGAACGGAGATTAAACGAACGGTATTTGGGTTTCACCCCGTTGAGACAATCCACACCCCTGTCATCCTGAGCAACGCGAAGGATCTCGCGACTTGGCCGAGATCCTTCGCGTTGCTCAGGATGACAGTAAATTTTTTTTGGATCGGCAGTACCAGTTCCGAAACAAGCACTCACATCTGCTTAAACAAGTGCGTGAAATTGCGGCTGACGGTGAGTGTTTCAGGACGGCCTTTTAATTTGAGGTCGGCCTGATCGCGTAGCCCGCGCACCACACCGGCAATCGCATTGGTATTGACCAACGTGGCGCGATGAATTTGCCAGAATTGTTTGGGATCGAGCTCGACCAGCAAATCCTTGATGGGTTTGCGGATCAGCGTTTCCGTCTCATCGAGCACCACGCGGGTGTACTTTTCGTCGGACTGAAAATAGATCACGTCGTCCACTGGAATCAATCGCACCGTCTGGCCGACGCTCGCTTTAATCCAGCGCAAATATTCGCCCGAAGGCAAACCCAGGTGTTGTGTGAGTTGCCGCAACACGTTGGCGACATTGCTGCCGGCATCGGATTCGGTCGTGGCATCGTCGTTTTGCCCGACGCGCTCCTTAAGGCGCAGTACCGTCTCAGTGAGACGCGCTTCGTTGAACGGCTTCAATACATAGTCGATCGCGCCGCGCTCGAACGCCTCGACGGCATGCTCGTCGTAGGCGGTGACGAAAACAATGTGCGCGCGCTTTTCGCGACCGCGCCCGATCAGCCGCGCCGCTTCAAGGCCCGTCATCACCGGCATGTGAATATCGAGAAACACGATATCGGGTTCATGTTCTTCAAACTGTGCCAACGCGTCCGCGCCGTTGGCCGCTTCGGCGACGAGTTTTAATTCGGGCCAAAGTTTGCCGAGGCGGAATTTGAGTTGTTCGCGCAGCAGGGGCTCGTCGTCGGCAATGATCGCAGTGATGTCAGCTTTCATGTTTCACGCAATGTCAGATTCAATTTTCGTTTGCATGGCTGCCGAATCGCGCTCGATACGGATTCTGGCCACCACGCCGCGTGGGGTATTTTCTTCCAGCAACAGTTTGGCATTTTTTCGATACAGTGCTTTCAGGCGTTCCCGGATATTCACCAGTCCAATCCCCATCCCGGTGGAATGCGAGAGGCCGGCCCCGGTATCGGCCACACACAATTCCAGCGCGTCGCCTGTCGTCGTTGCGGCCCAGACGTGAATTTCGCCGCCTTGTTGGAGCGGGTCGATCCCGTGCTTGATCGCATTTTCGACCAATGTCAGCAGCATCATCGGCGGAAACGCGGTGGCACGTTGCGCATCGGCAATGTCCACCCTGAATTGAAGCCGCGGCCCCATGCGCAATTGCTGGATTTCCAAATATGCGCGCGCCATGTCGGCCTCGCGTCCGAGTGTGGTGCCGCCTTCGCGCATCTCGGGCAGGGCCGCGCGCAGATAGGTGATGAGCGATTCCAGCGTGCGTGCCGCGAGCGGTGGATTCGCCTCCACCAGATGTTGCACATTGGCGAGTGTGTTGAACAGAAAATGCGGCTCGATCTGCGCTTGCATTAATTTCAGTCGCGCTTCCAGAACTTGCTTTTCCAGTGCGTGGCGTTCTGCGTCGCCCATGGCACTATCGGCCGCTGCGAGTGCCGCGCGTTCACGGTAGACAAGCAACGTGGTTGCCAATACGCCGAGCGCAATTCCGGCACCGGTAAAAATCACCATGCCCCAGAAGATCGCCTGATTGGTGACCATCTCCGAGAGTGATCGACCGATCACCAATCCGGATATGATCGTGCCGATCACGGCTCCCGCGATCAGCGCCACAAATTGCGCCTGTTCGATGCGCATGCGCGCAGGCTTCATACGCGCATGCAAGCTGCCGCCCAAAATATAGGCTAACAACATCACTACGGCGACAATGAACAGCCGCACCCACAAGTACCAAAAATCGGCGTTGTACGAAAAGTAGGGCTTGACGATCACCGTTGCGATGGTCGTGAGCAGCATCGCGAGCAACAGGCGCTTCGGGGTGAATTGGCGCAGAAAGTTGAGAGCGTTTTCCATGGTAGAAGCATAGCCCGGACGCGCCGCGTGCGTGAGCGGCCTGCGATAAAGCGCGGAAAGGCGGGAATGGGACGCGGAAGGGGCAAAAACCAACGTATTTATACCGACCGTTTGACGGCATGCCTCTTTGCGCGCATCCGGGTGCCGTTGTCTCGACCCTCGCGCCCGTTACGTCCGTCACGCCCGCAGCATCAAAGCCGCTGGAAGCCGCTGGCGCGCATTCGCCGCCCGGAACCGCCGTTTCGCCGCCGAGCAGCAACGCAAGCGCGTCGGAAATCGCGAGTGGCGTGAAAAAGTAGTGGTTTCGCTTGGTGCGCTGGGGCTGTCGAACAGGTGGCCGCGCGTTGCAAGGAAAGGGTCACGAGCGAAGGCATTCGCGGAACAGGTCTCAACATTTATCAGATTGAAAAAACATACCCGTTCGCCAATCGAATCTATGCACTACGATGCGAGCCACTCCGCAATGCCGCGACAACGCCCCGAAGTCTTGCCCGCACCGACTCGTCCAGCCGGGTAAATCCGAACGCCTGAGCCAACATGCGGTCGATATCGACTGCCAATGTGCTCGCCGACTGTCGGCCTTCCATCGCATTTTTCAATGCAAGTAATTTAAGTTCGCGCCGCGCCGCCTGGGAAGTCGAGGGCGATTCAATATTGAGTACTGCTTCGAGTTGCAGCAAAAGTTTGCTGGAGACTTCCGTGTTCGTTGCGGCCACAGTGCCCGCCAATGCCGACTTGAATCTTGCCTGCAACGCGCGCTCCCACACTTGGGGCAACGCAGCAATTTCTTGCCAGCGCGCCTCGGCATCGTCCGCCGGTGCGGCGTCGAGTTCCTCGCATATCGCCAATTTCGCTAATAGCGCATCGCAGGTCGCGTGCCAAACGCGGTTGGCACTGCCGGCCACGAATTGTTGTGCGGTATCGCGCGCGGCGCGAAATTTTGCGTCGATCTTCGCGGCCACCGTACGCGGCGCTTCACCGGCATTGCGCCATTCACGATCGATGTCGGAAATGGTACGTTTGAGTTCGGATGTGGGCGTATCGGCGGTTAACGCGTTCAAGCGCGCAATCAATGCTTCGCGCGCGACAAGGTGCGATTTGAATTCGGCATCGCGTGCCGCGTGCAATGCATCGCGGCCTTTGAATATCGCGTCGGTCGCGGCTTTGAATTCGCCCCACAATTTATTTTCTTCGCCGCGCGCGAGCGGCAGCCCTTTGGCGGCTTGCTGCCACTCGGTTTGCAATTCGCGCACTTTCGGAATCGCATCGCGGGCACTCGGATCGGCGGCCAACACTTTCGCGCGCTCGATCAATTTGCTGCGTTTCAATTGCTCCACGTGGCGCACCTCGCCAAGCGGCGCATCAAGGCGCGCCATGGCGGCATTGAGACGCGTCTCCAACCCTTTGCGCGCCTTGTGCGGCACCGTGTGTTCCAGCGGCCCCAATTTGCGCCACTCGGTTTGAAAATGTTCGAGCGTGCGGGCCAGCGCGCGCCAATCCTGCGTTTCTTCTTTCGCCGCATCGGCGAGTGCGACCGCATCGAGCCCCGCGACGAGTGCATTGCGCGCTTTTAAATTCTCGTCGCGCACGGCTTTCAATTTATCCAGATGCGCTGCCACCGGCAGAAACGCCGTCTTCAGCGCGCCGTCGAATTTGATCCACAGCGTGCGGTTGGTGGCACCGCCCAATTTATCGAGCTCCTTCCAGCGCTCGCGCAAATTGTCGATCGCATCGGCGTGCGCCTTGATCGGCAATTTTTCAGCGGCACTCGCCTTGGCGAGCGCCTCGGCTTCGACCACCAAATCTTCGCGCACGCGCCCGCCGCCCCAATGTTGCCAGCCTTTAAGGCGCGCGGCTTCTGCCTGTGCGATTTCGATGCGGCTCTGCACCGCTTTGTCGAGCGATGTCTTCTGCGCGAGTTCATCGACCTTGTGCAGATGTTGAATGGTTTCGCTCACGTGTCCGCCCGCCAACGCGGTTTCGGCCAGGCCAAGTGCGGCGAGAATGAGATCGAGCTGCGCCTGGCGCACGACTTTCTTCTGCTCGCTGGATTGCTTTTTTACTTCCGCCGAATGCGCAAGACGCGCATCAGTCTGTTCGCGCTGCCATTGCTCAAAGCGCGCGTTGAGTGCAGCGGCGACATGCGCGTCGGCAATCGTCAGCGTCTGCCAATGTGCGGCTTCGGTACCGGCCGCGCTGGTTGACAGTTTGTTCAAAAACGCGAGGCGCGCGGCGGTGTCGCTGGCAAGCTGCAAGGCGGTGCGCAGATCCGCTTGCAACGGCGCGACCGACGGCACGGCAGCGGCCGCATCACCGGCCATCAATGAGGCCGAAAGTGATTCTTCCACGGCGGCGCGGGCGCGCGCCAATTCGATATCCTCGTCGAAATCTTCGCGACCGCCACGCGCCGCCTGAAGGCAAACGGTATGGAAATGGGTGAGCGCGCGATTGGCCTCGGCAAGCCAGCGCTTGGTCCAAAGTTGCTGATCGCCGCGTTCGCGTGCGAGCCCGCTCAATTGCGTCCAGACAGTCGCATAGGCGGCTCGCTGGCTCTCTTCAAGCAGGGCAATATTCAGGTGCTGCCACGCCCGGTCGAGTTCCACCAGACGATTGGCGGGGATGTTTTTTTCCTGCACCAGTATCGACGCTGCGTCGATCAAAATCGTCGCGGCCGCGCGCGCTTCGCGCTCGGCGATCTTCGCTTCCAGCCGTTGCTTCGCTTCGCGGTGAACGCGCCGGTCGTGGTTGCGGAATTCGCGCTCGGCCTTTTTCAACGCCTCCTCGCTCGCCAAGGCTTGTACGGCAGCGTGTTTGATGTCGACGAAGGGGGCCGATTTCGCCACCGCCAACAACGCGTCATCGTCGCCTTCTGCGGCGAGCAATTGTTCCTGCCACGGCGTTTTGTCGGGCGCGGGCGCCGGTGTCGCTATCGGCTTGGCGGCCTTGGTTTTTTCGGGCGAATCGTCGGTCTTGAAGAGCTTGGTGAACATGGTGTCGGCGGTTGCTAAATAATGCGGAACGCGCATTGTGACATTTATCGTGGCGGATATCGCCCGATCGCCAGTGGCACATGGTGCATGTGGTCACGGCAATGCCCGCGTCTGGCGTGCCGTTCAGGATGCTTTCCGCCGGAACGCCGCGCCAATGCTGGAATTTGACACGTGGAGGCTATGTCGCGGATTTAGACGCCCGCACCGATCGGTCCGCGCCGATCAGGGCAACAACGCCGCCATATCAAATGCCCACGACGCCTTGACGAAGACTTCATCCTGCCGGCGTTTATATTGCTCGGAAGGCTCGGTGCTGCGGGTGGTATTTACGCCGACGTGAAAGGTGGTGCCGAGGCCGCGTAAATGGCCGTACACCAGCGACAGTGTTTCGGTCTTTTCTTTCGGGCTGACCGGTGTCGTGTAGTACGCGGCACCGCGCCAGACGCTGTTGTATTGGCCGATCAGGCGAAGACTGTCGCGCGCTGTGAAGTGATAGACGCCGGTGAGTTGCACGGCGCGTTCGTGCAGCGCGCGCTGGGGGCCAGTCGCGAGAATGGTGGTGCCCATGATCGACTCGTCAATGCGCGGTTCGAGCTCGAACCGATCCGAAAGACGGATGGTCGCGTTGGCGCCGATGTAATAGCCGCGACGAATCTTGTTGGCCGCAATATCGGCGCGATCACCAATGGCGGTCTCGACAAAGTAGCGCGCGAGCCAGGTGCCCGGCGCCGACTCGACGAACACAAAAAACTGGTCGCGCTTTAGAAGCGGTGCGCCATCGCGTACCCGCACTTTGACATTGGCGCGGATTTCGGTGCCGATATTGGTGTTCTTGGCGGCTGACATAAATACGCCGGGCACGAATTGCTCGTATAAAAGACGACCCTTTTCGTCGACCTTGCGGCCGATATTGAAGTACGGCGAGACTTCATTGAATGGGCCAACTGCGGTGAATTTGCGCTGGAATTCCTGATAAACATTCAGGTAGCCGGCCTGACTAAAAAAGCCGTTGTCGGCGCGAAATCCCTTGCCCACTTGCTCGACGCCTCCCGCCAAACTCCACGCCGGATCGCGCCAGTTGTAGTCAAGTAAAGCTGCGCTGTCGTTGTCGGGCACGTCGCGGACATTGCGCGGATCCTTGGTATTCGAGCCGAGCAATTGGCCGCGCACTCGCAGCTCTGCCTGTGGCCGCCAGACAAAATCGACACCGGCAACACGGTTGTGCGCGGCGGGGATGCCTGGCGCGCGGTCGTAGGTGCGGTCGGTGATGAGGCCGCCCACCGATACCGCGCCGAAATTGGTGCGGTATCGGCCAATGGTCGCTTGCGATTGACTGGTTTGCCGTGCGAAGTTGGTGGTCAGCGGGCCGGGTAACAAGATGAGTCCGCGGCCATCATCGTGCGCGGTGAGAATCGTGTAATCGCTGGTGTCATTGCGGCCGGTGAGGCGCGCACCCCAGGCGGGATCGTTGATCGAGCGGGTGTAGATCGCGCCATTAAAAGGCGATGCCAGGATATCGGCCCCCTCAAGAAAAAACGGGCGCTTTTCAGGGAAGAACAACGCAAATTGGATATTGGTGGCGAGCTGCGGGGTATCGAGTTCAACTTGCGAAAAATCGGGGTTAATGGTGGCATCGAACACCAGATCCGGACGCGGGCGAAATTTCGCGTCCAGCCCGACCACGATATCGGTCTTCTTCTCTGCGGGCGCGTTGTTGGTTTTGTCGGTGGTTTTGCGTATCGTCAATTGCGGGGTTAACGTGAATTCGCGCCCGGACGGCAGTTCGCGCATGCCATCGAACGTCTGCGCGTAACACATGAAGCAATTCGTATCGCGCGGAATTCTGCCGTTGGCGAAACGGTACTGTTCATCGCGCGATATGCCGCGCACGATCTGGATGCTCCAATTCGGCGAGGGCGGATCCGAATAACGCAAGGTGGAGAACGGAATGCGAAATTCAGCCATCCAGCCGCTGGCTTTTTCATTCTTGAAAGTCGAGGTGCGGACTTCAAAGTCAAAATCCGGCGAAAAATCCTCGTTGGTGGTGTCTTCGTTGAACAATCCGTCACCGATGGCACCCGCCGCGTTGACGCGAAAGATCTGCGCAAATTTGCGGTTGCCGACGGGGTCGATATGCAGCACGAACAAATCCTGCGAACCCGACACCTGATCGCGCCGCACCAGCGGCGCATCGAGTTTCGATATGTCGGGGTCATGCGCCGTCAAGCCTACGTACAAGGCGTGCTTGTCGTAGGCGATGCGTGCCTCGGTCGGATATTTTGCCGCGACTGCGTCGCGCGGACGATATTCGTAGAATTCCGCCATCGGTGCGATGCGCTGCCAGACGGCGTCGTCCAATTTGCCGTCGATGACGATCTTCTCGTCTGCCCGCATCTGTGTGGCCGTGAACGCAGGATTGCGGCGCTCGGCGGGAGTCTGCGCAAATACAGGAAGGGCTGCGACGATGACGCTGCAAATCGTCACAATTCTGAAAAGTTTCATGCAGTCTTCTTTTGAGTTGTCGTTTTTTACTGCGTTCGGTGAACGGGTGCGGCGAGTGTAGGCGCTGGCATCGGATCAGCAAGCTCGAAGCGGACAGAATGCAGAATTCCGGGGTTGAAAAGCAATAGCGCGCGATGCGGTGGCGAATATGTTTTGTGCCCGTTTGTAGCGACAACGATCCCGCCCTCGCTGCGCCGTCCATTCTCTCGCTACAAGCGTATGCCGTCGCTCGATGCTGCAATCAAACGCAACAAGCGCTTTTGCCGCGTTTGCAGTTGCTTTGCGCTGACGACCCACCACGTCATCCTTTGCCGATAACCGGCTGGCTGCGCGTCAAAATACGCCCACGCGGCTCGATTGCGCTTGAACTGCTTGGCGTCGCTCACGGCAAATTCCGCGACTGTTTTCTGCTCGTATGCCGCCTTCCGCGATTTGGCCTCGGTGCGGCGCGCAAACGCGGCGAGGCCCGCGGGCTGCATGCGGCCTTCGGCCTGCAGTACCGCAACTTTCACAATATTGATCGCGCTCCAATGCGATGTGGCGCGCCTCGGCGTGAATCGATTTTGATAGCGCTCATCGTCGATCCGATGACGAACGCCATCGATCCAGCCGACGCAAAGTGCCTCATCGACCGATTCCGGCCAGGTCACGCTGGGTATGCCGGAACCGATTTTCATAAAGCCGACGATGAGTTCGGGCGCGGTCGATGCGTGCTTCTTGAACCAGCGTCGTAGCGCAGCGGCGTCGGCAAAAAATATCGATTCGCTTGTCATGGTGATGATCGATTGTGCCCGATCTATCAGTGAAAGATTGGGTGTGGATTCAACTGCCGACGCTTAAACCTAGAAACACCAGTTGATCGCTTCGTTTGTCTCTGAGATCCGCATGGTTATTGGGTGTTAGTCATGTTTCAATCTTCACCCGTTTG
>JANOKK010000662.1:0-6786 GCA_031419255.1 Betaproteobacteria bacterium | reverse complement strand
GCCGGTGACGGTAAACCCTGAACGAGTGAGCAATGTGCCGACCAGGCTGCCGACTTTACCGAGCCCGAGCACGGCGACTTTTTTCATTTGAGATGCCATTTGATTCCCATTGTGTGAATGTTGCAGCGAGGCCACTTCGTCCCGCGCAAAGAGGCCGGAATTATAAACCGGTCGAGTAATATTCCTTTGCAGCTAACTGCCACTCACCCGCGCGCGGCGCAGCGGCTTGGTGAAAATCGGGTATGCTTTCGCGATGCCAATCGGGAAGGGGAGCACGTGAAAATCGAAGAACTGTTGATGTATCAAACCGACCTTCAGGTCCTGCCTGCCGGAAGCACACTCTTTTCCGAGGGTGAATCGGGAGACTCGTTGTACGTGCTGATGTCGGGCACGGCGGATGTCATGCTGCGCGGTATTGTGGTCGAGACGGCCACCAGCGGCGCAATCCTCGGCGAGATGGCGATCATCGACAATTCGCCGCGCGCGGCCAGCGTAATCGCGCGTGACGATTGCAGCTTTATCGCCATCAACACGGAGCGCTTTAACGACCTCACGCGCGAGGTGCCGAATTTTGCCTTGCACGTAATGCGCGCCATGGCGGATCGATTGCGGCGCGTCGATAAAATGTTGTAGCGTCCGCGATTGGCTGTGATCACTTCGCGGCCCGAGGTTCTCGTTATCGGGCTGGGTGCCATGGGCAGTGCTGCGCTGTACCAATTGGCGAAGCGCGGTATCGATGTGCTGGGCATCGATCAATACTCGCCACCACATGCATTCGGATCCACACACGGCGAAACCCGCATTACGCGCGAGGCGATCGGCGAAGGGGCTCAATTTGTGCCGCTGGCGATGCGTTCTCATGCGTTATGGAGGGAGATCGAGCGTGAGACTGGCGTGGAATTGCTGCATCAATGCGGCGGCTTGATCATGGCGCGCGCGGGCGGCGACAGCCACATGCATGCGCAGCGCGATTTTGTCGGCAACACCATTCGCCTGGCGGCGCAATTTGGCATCGCGCATGAAGTGCTCGATGCGCATGAAATTACGGCGCGCTATCCGCAATTTAATTTAAGGGGTGATGAAACCGGCTACTTCGAGCCCGGCGCCGGATACTTGCTGCCGGAAGCGTGCGTGCGCGCGCAATTGCATTTGGCTCGGGTGTATGGCGCGAAAGTACAACTCGGCGAACGAGTGCGATCGATCGTCATTGAGGGCGAACGCGCGATCATCGAAACCGATCGTGCGCGTTACGCGCCTGCTGTCGCCATCATTTGCGCCGGGCCGTGGTTGCCGGGTTTGCTGAGGGAAAAAATTCGCCGTAATTTGGTGGTGAGGCGGCAAACGCTGCATTGGTTCGCGGCCGACAATCCTCGCGATTTCGCGGTTGAGCGATTCCCGATTTTCATCTGGCATTGGGGTAGCAACGAGGACGATGTCTTCTACGGTTTTCCGGATTTGGGTGGCGGCGTGAAAATCGCTTCGGAGCAGATGATTGCATCCACCACGCCGGATACCGTTGCGCGTAACGTTGATGCCGCCGAGAGCGTGGCGATTTACTCAACGCATATTGCCGGTCGTCTGCGCGGGGTCACTGATCGCGTACTCAATACTGCGACCTGCCTCTATACCAATACGTCCGACGCCAATTTTATGATTGATCGATTGCCTGATGGTCCCGGCGTGATTGTCGTGTCGGCCTGTTCAGGCCACGGCTTCAAACATTCCGCCGCGATTGGGGAAGCAGTGGCGGAGATGGCGATTGCGGGTGCGACACCGGAGGTGTTGCGGGCGTTTGCGATCGGTTGAGTACGTTCGATATTCGACTACATTTTTGAATCATTAATCATTACTGTCATCCCCGGATCACGTCCGGGGCAGGCTCTGGGCGCAGCGAAGGATCTCGCAATATGGTCGAGATCCTTCGCTGCGCTCTGGATGACAGGGGGAATGTTCGACGCAGGGAAGATAACTTTTCACCAGTGCTATTTGCGAAATAGCCCCTTCAACGCATCAATCACTTTGTCGGCCTTGCTTTCGCCGTCACCCGTCTTGTCGCGGCGATTGCCGAAACCATCGATCAAATCCTTGATGGTGAGTCCCAGTGTCGCTGCCGCCGCGAGTCCTACCCGCGCTTTGAACGCGCGATCCAGCGCGAAGCCGGGTTCATTGAGGCTGCCTTCGATGGTGAATGGAATCGTGATCGTGCCGTCGCGATCGCGCAGCATACCGACGACCGAATCGCGCGGCATCCCCATAAATGTGCCGCTGCCGCCATCGCCGCGCAGCTCCAAGTCCTTTAATTTCAGCACACCCGGTGCGCGAATGTGTTGCGCGTTAATTTTCGAATCGAGGTCGAGATCGATTATGCCTTTGCGCACACCGGTCTCGGCCTTTTGTATCAGGTAGGGCTCGAGAGAAACCACATCCACACCGCGCACGGTCGCTTTGATCGCGCTATCCCTGGTCGCAAACACCATCCAACCATCAAGGGATATCGTCCCTTGATGGATCGGCCCATTGATTTTCGCGGTAAGCGTCAAATCGCTTTTATCGCTCAATCCGGGCATGCCGAGGTGCTTGAGGCGCGCATCGACATCGACGAGCCTGATCTCCAGCGGCGGGTTTCGTACTTCATTATCAAAGAACGACACGCTCGAATTTTTGAGAACAATCTCACCAATCTTCACGCGCGGCGTTGCAGAAGATTCGACGGTCGAGGCCGCATTGCCGACAGAGGCCGACTTTCGTTCCGTGAGACTCGGCAACAGGCGCAACTTGCCGCCGCGATCGCGCAACACGACGAAGGTCGCGCGGTCGATCCTGATGCTGGAAATGACGACGGTACGGGTGAACAAACTGACAAGGTCGGGAACAATCACCACCGATTCCGCGCTCAAGGCCTGCCTGGCGGGCCAGCCGGCGGGTGCCTTCAACGTCAGTGCATTGAGGTGGATCGCGCGAAATGAAAGATCGATTTCACCGATGCGCGCATCCGGCCCCAATGCCTGCAAGACTTGCGCGCGCAATTCGTTCAGCGCGAATCGGTAGGCGGCGAATGACAACGCCACCAGCGCCGCCGCAATGACGCCCGCAATCAGCAGCCTTCGCCGTGTGAGCGTCATCGCGGCGGCGGTGGGTTACGCACGCAATCGTTTGTTGAAGAATTCGACGGTGCGTGTCCACGCCAGTTTCGCGGCGGCTTCGTCATAGCGTGGCGTGGTGTCGTTGAGGAATCCGTGCTGAGTGCCGGGATACTTGAACATTTCATATTTCACGTTGGCTGCCTTCAATGCGGTCTCGAAGGCGGGCCAACCGCTGTTCACCCGCTCATCGTTTTCGGCATAGTGAATCAGCATCGGTGATTTGATTTTCGCGGCCTCTGTTGCGCTTGGTTGCCAGCCATAGAACGGTACCGCGCCGGCGAGATCGGCGATTCGCGTGGCGAGATGGTTGACCATGCTGCCGCCGGCGCAAAAACCCACCGTGCCGATTTTCCCGGTGCATTCCGGCAGTGCTTTAAGGAATTCCGCGGCCGCGACAAAGTCATTGCGAGATTTCGGCGGGTCGATCTTCGCGCTCATTTCGCGCGCCTTGTCCTCGTCGCCGGGATAGCCACCGAGCGGAAACAGAGCATCAGGCGCGAAGGCGACAAAATTTTCCAGCGCCATCCGGCGCGCGACATCTTCGGTGTGGGGATTCAGTCCGCGGTTTTCGTGGATCACCAGCACGCCAGGCAATTTACCCGACGCTTTTGCCGGCGCCACCAGATAGCCGCGCATTTTTCCACTGCCTTCCGGTGAAGCGTATTCGACATAGCGCGCGGTGATGCGCGCATCGTCCGGCTTGATCTGCTGTGCCTCGGCAAATTTCGGGTTCAGCATGTCGAGCAACATGGTTGCCGTCACGCCGCCCACCGCGTAGCGCGTGGCGCCATCGAGGAAGCCGCGACGATCGATGATGCCGTGAACGTACTTGTCGAATAACTGCATCACCTCAGGGGCAAAGTCGTTGGCGGTTTTACGTGGCATGGGTTGCAGGGGTTGCATGGGAATCCTCCGGAAAAGAGTTTGGATGGGAACCGAAGTAATACGTTCTCGATTGCCTTATGGTTTCTTGCGTTGGTTCAAAATGCACTCGGTGAGAAATTGATTGCGGTCGAAGCTTTGGCCTTTTGCCACGGCTTGAGCATCCCTCGCTTCTACCTGTGAAAAGCATGGCAATGCGGCAATCTCGCTCTCGGTGGTTGCAGTGCCGGGCGCACGTGCAGCCGGTGTCGCTGGCACGATGTCGGCGGATTCGGTTGCAGTGGAAATATTGCCGATACGATCCAGGTTAATCCAGACGCGCGTGCCGCGCCGCCAACGCACATCATCCGACGTGATCGAGAACAGTACCCAGCCGTCTTTGCCGGGGTCAACCACCCGCGCCGTGATTTCACCGCCGCCCAATGCCATGCGATGCACTGACCCCGTTTTGACGCCGAACAATTCCAATGGCGTGGCGTACGTCAGCTCACAAACATTGAAAAGCAGCGTACATGCGATCAATGCGAATATTTGCCTGCTCATGCAACCTCCCGATGCCAAAAAGGATGATGCAGAGAATAGCGGAATTTGCGTTGGTCGGCGATGCGTACGACTTGCCGCGTCTACGACGATGGTCAAAGAATTGATGTCATCCTGAGCGCAGCGAAGGATCTTGTAATGACAAGATCCTTCGCTGCGCTCAGGATGACACGGGAGTGGAGAAAGCCGTCAGAATGAATCAAGAATATATGACCCAAGCATCCGCGCGCCTTCCCAGCCAAAAAGCCGCCAAACGCCGCACCAGTGCTTGAGTTTTGTGCTTGGTCAATGAAATAGCCGCAAGTCGCCCTCCGGCGCGCGGTACAATGGCAGCGGGAGTTTTTTTGTCATCCGCCCCCGCTCTCCAAAAAGTGTTTTCTTCGGCGCGCATCTGCCTGATCAACATGTTGATCGGCCCACCGCCCCTCCCTCCAAGAGCGTCCCGGGCATTCAAGTATTAAGGCTGTCCAGATGTCATTTGCATCGTTGAATCTTTTGCCCGAATTGCTGCGCGCCGTCGCGGAGCAGGGCTACACCGAGGCCACGCCGATCCAGGCGCAGGCGATCCCCGCAATACTTGCCGGCCAGGACATCATGGGCTGCGCACAGACCGGCACCGGCAAGACAGCGGGCTTCACGCTGCCGCTGCTGCAATTGCTGGCGCCGCACGCGAGCACCAGCACCTCGCCCGCGCGCCATCCGGTACGCGCACTGGTACTCGTGCCCACTCGCGAATTGGCCGCGCAAGTTGAGGAATCGGTGCGAACCTATAGCAAGTATGTCCCGCTGCGCGCGGCGGTCGTTTACGGCGGCATCGATATCAAACCGCAGATCAAAGCCTTGCATGGCGGCGTTGAAATCGTGGTTGCGACACCGGGCCGCCTGCTCGATCACCTCGAACAAAAAAGCATCAACCTTTCGCAAGTGCAGATACTGGTGTTGGATGAAGCCGATCGCATGCTCGACATGGGTTTCCTGCCAGATTTGAAACGCATTCTTTCGGTGTTGCCGCCGCAGCGACAAAACCTGATGTTCTCGGCGACTTTTTCCGACGACATCAAGAAGCTCGCCAATCAAATCATGCGCAGTCCAACGTTGATCGAAGTCGCGCGCCGCAATGCGCCTTCGGAGCTGGTCACGCATTCGGCCTATGAAATTCCCGCCGGCCACAAGCATGCGTTGCTCGCGCACTTGATCCGTACGCGCGATATGCAACAGGTATTGATTTTCACCCGCAAGAAGATCGACGCCGACCGGCTCGCGAGGCAATTGCAGCGCGATGGCCTGCTCGCCACCGCGATTCACAGTGACCGCTCGCAAGCGGAACGCACCATCGCGCTGGAAGAATTCAAAACCGGCAAAGCGAAAATTCTGGTCGCCACCGAAGTCGCCGCGCGCGGACTCGATATCGATCAATTGCCGTTCGTGGTGAATTACGAATTGCCGCACACGCCGGAAGACTATGTGCATCGCATCGGCCGCACTGGCCGTGCAGGGATGACGGGCGAAGCTATCTCACTGGTGAGTCCGGATGAGATGGAATACCTCGTCAACATCGAAAAATTATTGAAGCGGCCGATTCCGCGCGTGCCCGCGCCAGAACTCGGTGAACAAAAGCGTCCTGGGCGCACCAGTTCCACACACGCGCCGCGTGAACGCAGCGCCGCCCCCACGGAAGCAGTCGATCGCGATGATGCGCGTCGGCAACGCACCATCCGCGAAGCCAAGGACTCGGGCCGCGCAAGGCCGCGTGGCGGGCGCCCGGATCGGGATTCTGAAGGTGGCGCGTCGAGCGCAGCAAGCAATCTGCCGCATTTTGATTTCAGCAAGCCCTATGAGCCGATAGTGAAAGCCGCTACTGACGCGACGCTAGTTGCGGAAGCGGTTCCCGCGCATAAGCGCAAAGCCGTTCGCGCCACGGGTGCTTTGCTCGGCGGTTTGGGGCGGAAGTCGAAAGAAACGTCTTAGCGCAGTACGGTTCAGTTGGCCGCAAATGATTCGTTTGCGGAAATTGATTCGTTCGCCCCCGGTATGCCTGGAGCCGGGGGCGAACGGTACTTTAGGGGTTGTTGAAATTCGCGGTGCAAATGGCGACGCAGAGGATTCCGAAGCACTTCCCTCTTTGAAAAAGAGGGTGGAGCAGGGGGTTCGAGCGGCATGCTGCTCGCCTGCGGAACGGCAGCCCAATGCAGTGGGCTGCGCGTCCTGCAAGGACCGAGGG
>JANOKK010000661.1:0-4847 GCA_031419255.1 Betaproteobacteria bacterium | reverse complement strand
ATCGACGGTCGGCGATTCGCCGGTCGTGCCAACGATGACAATGCCATCGGTGCCTTCTTCGACGTGCCAATCGATAAGGCTTTTCAGGCGCGCAAAATCAAGCGCGCCATCGGGCAACATCGGGGTCACGATCGCAACCAGACTTCCGGTCAGCATAGGGATATCACGCGAAAAATAGTGCAGAAAATGTAATCCGGCATTTTAGCATCTAACGCTGTCTGCCCCGAAGTCGATGACCGCCGGTTGCAGTGGCTGGCTAAACGCGTCTGCGATGGTCGGCACGCCATGCCGCAATGCGCTGAACCATCGCCGGTTTGGGTGTTTCCACGTAGCAATCCTCAAAGGCGACCACCCGCAAGCATCCGCGAACCAATTCGATCAATTCCTGCGGCTGCAGCAAAAAATCCGGTCGCGATGGTTTGCCGAACGCTTCGTTCCCGGCAGCGAAGGTTTCATAGATCAACCATCCGTTGGGTGCCACCGAGTCAACCAAGGTTTTCATCAACGGACGATGCAAATAATTTGTCACCACAACGGCCGCGAATTGCCTACCTTCATAGGGCCACGCATTGGCTTCGATATCCGCTTGCAGGTAGCTGACCATCGGCGAAAGTTCCGGCAACGGCACACGATCCACGCCATCAACCGGGTGCCCGCGCGACGCAAACCAATTCGCATGTCGGCCTGCGCCGCAGGCGACATCGAGAACAGCGCCACCTGCCGGCACCAGTGCACCGAAGCGCATCACCCAATCGGAAGCGGTGCCAATCTGATGAATAGTCGATGAGTTCGCGGGCACAGGCATGTGCGAATGATACCGAAGTCATCTGCGATAATTGCCCGATGGCTTTTTCCACTTTCCACGTCGACTCTTTGTGAATCCGACGCGCAGCGATTGCGAGGCGCTGGATCGCGTTGATCCACTCGGAGTCATACGCGAACGATTTTCGGTGCCTGACAACGTGGTCTATCTGGATGGGAATTCGCTCGGCGCGCTGCCACTCACCACGATTTCACGACTCAACGACACCATTCAGCGCGAATGGGGCGTTGGACTTATCCGCTCGTGGAATAGCGCCGATTGGGTGACCTTGCCAAAGCGTGTCGGCGCGGCGATCGCTGGCTTGCTCGGTGCCTCGGCGGACGAAGTCGTCGCTGCAGATTCGACCTCTGTGAACATCTTCAAATTGCTCGCGGGCGCGTTAGCGCTTGCAACACAGCGACACCCGGCGCGCCGGGTGATCCTGTCCGAGCGCGGCAATTTTCCGACTGATGTGTATATCGCGCAGGGCATCATCGAGGCACTTGGCGGCGGCTTTGAGCTTCGCCTCGTGGAAGGCGACATCGAGGCCGCTTTCGACGAGCACACGGCAGTGGCCCTCATTACGCAAGTGGATTATTGCACCGGGCGATTGCACAACATGAAGCGATTAAATGCGGCTGCAAGACGCGCCGGCACAAAAATATTGTGGGATTTAAGCCATAGCGCGGGCGCGGTTCCAATTGAATTGAATCAAGACGGTGCCGAATTGGCGGTCGGCTGCGGCTATAAGTATCTCAACGGTGGGCCAGGTGCGCCGGCATATCTCTATGTCCAGCGCGCCTTGCAGGCCGATTTTCCAACGCTGCTGTCGGGCTGGTTCGGGCATGCGGCACCGTTTGATTTCAGCGCGAATTTCGCACCCGCGCCGGGAATCGATCGCTTCCAGTGCGGCACGCCGTCTGTGTTGGCGATGACGGCGCTCTCTTGCGGACTGGATACATTCGCCGGCGTGGACATGCTCGAATTGCGCCGAAAATCGCTCGCGCAGTCGGATCTATTCTGGACACTGATGGATGAACATTGCGGCGAATTTGGATTTGCCTGTGCGTCGCCACGCGACCATGCGATGCGCGGCAGTCAGCTCTCATTCGCACATGATCATGCCTATGCGATCATGCAAGCCATCATCGATCGCGGCGTCATCGGCGATTTTCGGCAACCAAATCTGCTGCGCTTTGGCTTCACTCCGTTGTACCTTCGCTACGTCGATCTGTGGGATGCCGTAATGGTGATTCGCGACGTGATGCAAAGTAGCACCTGGAAAGCTGATCGATACCGGCACCGCAACAAAGTGACCTGAGGATTCCGCATGACAACGATCTCACCCGTGAAAATTGATTTCGACTACCCGCGCATCGATCATTCCCGATCGCGCATGACGACCGGTCAGGCGTGGGCAAAGATTTCAGTTGAACCCACCCAATCCGAGCGCGCCGTGCTCAAAGCGCGAATCAAGCAACTTTTGAAGGAGCAAGACGCGGTATTGGTTGCACACTATTACGTGCATCCGGATTTGCAGGATCTCGCCGAGGAAACCGGCGGCTGCGTGTCGGATTCGCTGGAAATGGCGCGTTTTGGCCACAGTCATCCCGCCAAAACTGTGGTGGTATGCGGGGTGAGATTCATGGGCGAAACGGCGAAAATTCTCAATCCGGAAAAGCGCGTGTTCATGCCGGAACTGGAGGCCGAATGTTCGCTCGATCTCGGTTGCCCGCCGGATGAATTCGCCGCCTATTGCGATGCCAACCCCGAGCGGACGGTGGTGGTTTACGCCAACACCAGCGCGGCCGTGAAAGCGCGCGCGGATTGGATGGTAACGTCATCGATCGGCCTGAAAATCGTCGAACATTTGCATGCGCGCGGCGAAAAAATTCTTTGGTCACCGGATCGTCATCTGGGTGCGTACATTCAGCGCGAAACCGGTGCCGATATGTTGATGTGGCAAGGATCCTGCATTGTCCACGATGAATTCAAAGCGTTCGAATTGGAAGCATTGAAAAAGCAGCATCCACTGGCAAAAGTATTGGTGCACCCTGAATCGCCCGCTGCGGTAGTAAAACTCGCCGATGTGGTCGGCTCAACCACCCAGATCATCCGCGCCGCACAGACAATGCCCGCGCACGAGTTCATTGTTGCTACCGACAAGGGCATATTCCACAAGATGAAAGCGGCGGCACCGGGAAAGATATTTATTGAGGCTCCCACGGCGGGAAATTCCGCCACCTGCAAAAGCTGCGCACATTGCCCATGGATGGCAATGAACGGTCTGGCCAATCTGGCGGATGCATTGCAGCATGGCACCAACCGGATCGAAATCGACCCTGATCTCGCGGCACGCGCGCGCAAATCTATTCAGCGCATGCTGGATTTCGCCAAAGGATTTGATCTCGCCAATGCGCCTGCCACGGCAGCGCGCGGCGGACCGGGTGACCACACTGGCGTCGGGCCTGCGTGACCGACTGTCATTGAATACCTCGCAAATGTTCACAAAATTTAACAACCCAAATTGAATCGATTGTGACTTCCCGCATAGCTGGCGGATGCAAAGCATGCGGTACACTCGCGGCAGGGACGTTGGATTGGGATTCGGAGTAGTTGTTGCACGCGGTCATTTGAGGCGCGTGCGATATCCCGCGCCACGGAAAATATCGAAAACAACAATCAACGATGAATACGAACGCATCTGGTGATCAGGCGGAAAATTCCGCCGCAAGTGAGATCGATCCGTCCATATTGGCGGAGTTGACGCGCGCTTTGCTGCCGTATCTGGGGCCGTATTCGATCACGACCGTCAAGCGAGCAAGCCGCGCGACCCATGACGTGGCAGAAATGGTGGGCATCGTCTCGCAGCACATCGAAGATGCCGCAAAGCGCGAGATGTTCCTCAAAAACGCGAAACGGATCATGGGCGCAATTCGTCCGTCGGACGCCGTGGTCGAAAAATCGGGCACCGTGGCGGGACATCAAAACACCGGTGGACGGCCTGCGACGCCGATCACACCTGAATTGTTGCAACGCGGCGAAGCGGCGTTGGCACCTATTATCGGCCCGCTTGCCAACGTGCTGGTCACTCGCTACGCGAAGGTCGCCGACAACTCACGGGATTTTTTCGAGCGGCTGGCGGGACATTTGCGCAGCAGCGAAGAGCGCGAAATGTTTTTCCTGAATATCCGCAATAGCGGTGCCACAACGCCTGTGTCGCGATGATCAGCAATGCCAATCCGCACCTTCACCTCTGACGACTGATTCAAGGACTATCCACTATGGGGCTGCGACTCAAGTTCAACCTGATTTTGCTGCTGGTTTTTGCCGCCGGCTTTGCGACCATCGGCATTGTGGCGCTGCGCTACCTGGAGAATCAGGCGATCGATGACGCGCAACGCGCCACACTTGTCGTTCTGGATGCGGCGGGTTTTTCGAACCTTGATCCGCGCGTGGCGTCGGGCCTCGGTTCCCGTCTGGTCGACATGAAGATTCGTGAGTTCGCGCCGGGTTCGGGATTGAGCGGGATCGAGGCGCAGGTATCGCAAAAAATGAAAGTGGGCACGTCCGGTCAATTCAATGAAGTATTGACCCAGCCCAACGGCGAGCGACGCCTTGCGATCGCCCGGATGATCCGCGCGTCCGAAACAGGTGACGTGAAAATTCGTCTGGCCAGCGTCGATCTGTCGCCGGTACTTGCGACCGCAAATATCGCACTGACCACCTTGATGAGCTCGATCGGCGCGGTATTTCTCGCGGTGTTCGTGGTACTCAATTTGATGCTTGATCGCATGATCGT
The DNA here is from genome assembly GCA_031419255.1 of Betaproteobacteria bacterium. Classification (GTDB taxonomy): domain Bacteria; phylum Pseudomonadota; class Gammaproteobacteria; order Burkholderiales; family Usitatibacteraceae; genus UKL13-2. The sequence goes on along the minus strand of JANOKK010000661.1, from coordinate 243 downwards.
GCGACCGGTGGCGGAAATGGCGCGTCAGGCCGACGCGGTGTCTATCGGCGATTTTTCGATTCCGGAATTCGCGCCGAAAATGAAAGATGAAATCGGCGTGCTTGCGATTGCTTTTAATCGTATGCGCCGCAGCACTGAGGAAGCGATCAAGTTGTTAAAGGGCGGCGACATCTAGGTTCAGGTTCGCGCGCGAGGCGCATTGCAGCCTCGCGAAAAACTACGCATCGTACAGAGAGCTTGTTC
>JANOKK010000660.1:0-4127 GCA_031419255.1 Betaproteobacteria bacterium | reverse complement strand
CAAGACGCATTCGATTCGCGCGGTCTGCGTGGTGCACAACGAAACCTCGACCGGCGTGACCTCCAATATTGCCGCCGTGCGTAAAGCGATCGACAAAGCCGCGCACCCGGCGCTGTTGATGGTCGATACCATTTCTTCGCTCGGCTCGGTCGAATATCGGCACGACGAATGGGGCGTGGACGTGACCATCGGCGGATCGCAAAAAGGCCTGATGCTGCCGCCGGGATTGAGTTTCAATGCGCTCTCACCGAGAGCATTGGCCGTGGCCAGTGCATCGACGATGACCAAATCGTTTTGGGCCTGGGATGAAATGCTGGAAGCCAACAAGACCGGCTTTTTTCCGTACACGCCTGCCACCAATATGCTGTTCGGTTTGCGCGAGGCGTTGGCAATGCTGAAAGAAGAAGGCCACGCCAACGTGTTTGCGCGCCACCAGCGCCACGCCGAAGCCACGCGCCGAGCAGTGCGTGCCTGGGGGCTGGAAATTTTGTGCGCGGACGCAAATCTGCATTCGCCGGTGTTGACGGCCGTGATGATGCCTGCCGGACATGACGCCGACAATTTGCGCGCCGTGATTTTGAACGCATTCGACATGTCGCTCGGCATGGGCCTCAACAAACTCAAGGGAAAGGTTTTTCGCATCGGTCACCTGGGGGATTTCAATGACCTCACCCTGATGGGCACCTTGTCCGGTGTGGAAATGGGATTGGACATCGCCGGCGTGCCGCATCAGAAAGGCGGCGTCGATGCCGCGATGAAATATTTGGCGCAATGCGCGGCCAGTGCGTCCGCAGCTAGAATAGCCGCTTGAATTGCCATTTGAATAACACGTGTTCGTTCCGGAATTTCATCAACGCTGCTCGCCCATTCACCGTTCGCCCCGAGGGATCGAAGGGCATGGATGCAAGCGGCCCTTCGATACCTCAGGGCGAACGGTGCAGGTGAGACACGCCGCGAAGCAATTAAAAACTTAACAACATTGGAGGAAACATGAATCGTCGCACCGTACTCGCCACACTTGCCGCCGCCGCACTCACGTTGCCGCTGGCATTTTCAGCCGCAGCCCAATCGTGGCCGACCAAGCCCGTCAAACTCATCAATCCGTTCCCAGCGGGAGGTGGCACCGACGTGTTCGCACGGCCCTACGGTGCGAAACTCTCCAACAATCTCGGCCAAAGTTTCTTCATCGAAAATCTCGGCGGCGCAGGCGGCACCATCGGCGCGCAGACTGCGTCCATTGCCACACCCGACGGCTACACGTTTTTCATCGGCGCGATTCATCACACCATCGCCGAATCGCTGTACCTGAAAAAAACTTACAAACTCGAACAGGCGTTTGAACCGATTACGGTATTAGGCTCGGTGCCGAATGTATTGGTGATCAATCCCAAGCATCCATTCAAATCTGTCGATGAATTAGTGAAGTACGCCAAAGCGAACCCCGGCAAATTGAATTACGGCTCGGCCGGCTCCGGTGCCTCACATCACCTCGCCGGAGAATTGTTCAAACGCGTCGCCGGTGTGGATATGGTTCACGTTCCGTACAAAGGCATCGGCCCGATGATGACGGATTTGGTCGGCGGTACGGTTGATCTGGCTTTCGATGGCCTCGCTTCATCCAGCGCGCAAATCAAGGGCGGCAAGCTGATTGCCCTCGCCGTTACCTCGCCACAAAGAAACCCGCTGTTGCCCGATGTGCCGACCATGGTTGAACTTGGCTACAAGGATTTCACCATGACGACCTGGTACGCGATCTGGGGCATCAAAGGCACGCCGCAGCCGATTCTCGACAAGATGCACGCTGAAACGCTGAAGGTACTCGCCGATCCGGAAATCAAGAAAATCTGGGATATGGCCGGTGCCGCAGCCGGTGGCCAGTCGCCGAAAGAATTCGCCGGATTTATCTCATCGGAAATCGCCAAATGGGGCAAAGTCGTCAAGGACTCAAACATCAAGATCGACAATTGAAAGTCTAGTATCCGCGCGGCGTTCGACGGTTTAGTGTCCGAACGCCGCACCAGTTTTTGCCTTCAAACTCGGCAGGAAGAGTATGTGACTGCTGCGATACAGGTAGTTTTCATTGTGGCGCTGAATAGTCACTGCCACTTTCTTGAAGCCTTCGCGCGGCGCGCTCAACTATTTGCGTGTTGATTCATGTGCTGCGATGCACTTGCATGAATATTTAGTCGTCCGGTCCTTCAGTCAATTCCTCCACGAAACGACGGACTGATGTCGCGCGGCTCCGCTGCAATGCACGCGGTTGTGTAATGAGATCTGTCCGTTTTACTTGTGTGATTGAAAGTCGCACAAGTCGTTACTAGTTGAAATCCATCACCATCCAATGCGACAGGCAACGCATTGCGTCAATAGGCATTGGCGAAATTACAACAAAAATGTTTTTTCGTCTTGAGCATTGACCGCGAATGTCCGAAAATCCATTCACTGATTTCGGGTTGACCATTTGCGGATGGAGTCAAATTCCTGCCGTGTGTTGACCCGCGACAAATTACTGTCAACCGCCAAAGGATAAAAATAATGTCGAATTCAAAACCCCACTCAGAACATGATGGTCCGTCAGTTCGCACCTGCCTGAATACCGCAATCCTCATTGTCATTTACGGCGCAGCGGCAGCACCGCCGGTATTCGCTCAATCGACCCAAACGCCTGCTGCCTCTACCATCGCAACCACGGTCATCGACACCATCAATGTCGTTGGCTCCCGCCGTGTCAATGCCTCCTCCACCGACACCCCGGTGCCAGTCGATTTCATTTCCATGACCAAGGTCGCCGAACAGGGCGGGCAATTCGATCTGGCACAATCGCTGCAATACATTTCTCCCTCGTTTAACTCCACCCGCCAGACTGGTGCCGATGGTGCCGACCTGATCGATTCGGCCGCATTGCGCGGGTTGGGCTCGGATCAGACGCTGGTGCTGGTCAATGGCAAGCGCCGTCACACGGTTTCGCTGGTGAACATTTTCGGCGCGCGCAATCGCGGCAATACCGGTACCGACATGAATGCGATTCCGTTGCTCGCCATCGACAACGTGCAGGTGCTGCGCGATGGCGCAGCGGCACAGTATGGATCGGACGCGATTGCCGGCGTGATCGACATCACACTCAAAAAACGCCTCGGCTGCGAGGCGGTGTTTGGCTATGGTCAATACTCGGAAGGCGACGGCAAGAATTATCTCGCGTCAGGATATTGCGGGCTGCAACTCGGCGATAAAGGCGCGATCGGCATCACGGCGGAATACCTGGATCGCGGTCGCTCCAATCGCGCCGAACCCGGTAACCCGCGCATCATCGGCGATACGCAATCGAAAAACGCCAGCATGTATGTCAACGGCGATGCGCCGACCAGTCCGACCGGAAAATTCTATTTCACGCTTGGCACCCAGACGCGCGATGCCTCGTCGGGTGCGTTCGCGCGCGGCGGCATCGGTTCCGGCGATATTCCCTCGCGAAATTCGGCGGCGATGTATCCGAACGGTTTCGTGCCGTTTATCGATGGCGATGTCACCGATCGCTACATGACCCTGGGCCATCGCGCGCAGTATGGCGATTGGAATGCCGACCTGTCGCAAACCTACGGCTACAACAAACTGAAATACAACATCAACAACACGCTGAATGCGTCCATTGCCAACAAGGATTTGCTGGGCGGCGGCAAAGGCATCAGCCCAAGTTCATTCGATGCGGGCGGCTTTTCGTTCGAGCAACTCACCACCAATGTCGACATGAGTCGTTTCTATTCCGATATCGCGCAGGGTATGAATCTGGCGTTCGGTGCCGAATACCGGCGCGAGAATTAACAGATTTTCGCCGGCGAACTCGGCTCATACAACGATGCGGACGGCCTCGGGGTTGGCGGCAATCCCGGCAGTCAGGGCTTTCCGGGGTTTCAGCCCGGCGATAACACTGATCGCAGCCGCAACAGCGTCGCCGCGTACATCGATATCGAAACTGATTTGAGCGCGCAATTCAAATTGCAGACCGCGTTGCGCGCCGAAAAATTCAGCGATTTCGGTTCCACCGTCACCGGCAAAGTGGCCGGCAGTTTCAAGGTCGATGAACAAATTTTATTGCGCGGCTCGGGCAGCACCGGCTTCCGCGCGCCGTCGTT
>JANOKK010000659.1:0-6731 GCA_031419255.1 Betaproteobacteria bacterium | reverse complement strand
GCAGTGAAAATCCGTGAAATGTTCTTCCACGGTGCGGGTATGACTTTGGTGTAATTTTTATTCATAACTATATTCTTAGTTATATAGTTATGTTTGTCAAGCCCCGTTTTCTGACCTGTAAAACATTGCCGCACGCATCCGGCACATTTCATGCGGGATCGGTACCATCACCCCGTGCTAAACTGAAACCATTAAAAATGTGCTGAAAACGCACAAAAAATGCCACAGAAACTGAGTCTGGAGATCGCATGCAATCGCAAGATGACCTCAAAGCGGCCGCGCTCGAATATCACCGCTATCCGGTCCCCGGCAAAATAGAAATTGCCGCCACCAAACCGCTTGCCACCCAGCGCGATTTAGCTCTTGCTTACACGCCCGGCGTCGCGAAGGTGTGTGAGGCCATCGTGGAAAACCCCGCGGAAGCCCGCAACCTCACCGCGCGGGGCAATCTGGTTGGGGTCATTACCAATGGCACCGCCGTGCTGGGCTTGGGCGCCATTGGCCCGCTAGCCGCGAAACCGGTCATGGAAGGCAAGGCAGTACTGTTCAAAAAATTCGCCGGTATCGATGTATTCGATATCGAAGTGAACGAGCACGACCCCGACAAACTCGTCGACATCATCGCTTCACTGGAGCCGACATTCGGCGGCATCAATCTCGAGGATATCAAAGCGCCTGAGTGTTTTTACGTCGAGAAAAAGCTTCGCGAACGGATGAAGATTCCGGTATTTCACGATGATCAACACGGTACCGCCATCATTGTCGGTGCGGCCTTGGTGAACGGCCTGAAGGTGGTTGGCAAGAATATTGCCGAAGTGAAGCTGGTGGCCTCCGGTGCGGGTGCGGCGGCGTTGGCGTGTCTCGATATGCTGGTGGCGCTCGGCATGAAGATGTCCAACATCTGGGTGACCGATATTGCCGGCGTGGTGTACGCGGGCCGTAAAGAAGAGATGGATCCGAACAAGGCGCGCTATGCCAAAGACACCCCGGCACGAAAACTCGGCGAAGTGATCGACGGTGCTGATGTATTCCTTGGCCTATCTGCCGGTGGTGTATTGAAGCAGGACATGGTCAAGCGCATGGCGAGCAAGCCGCTGATTTTTGCGCTGGCGAATCCGACGCCGGAAGTATTGCCCGAAGAAATCCGCGCAGTGCGTGACGATGCCGTGATCGCGACCGGGCGCTCGGATTATCCGAATCAGGTCAATAACGTGTTGTGTTTCCCTTTCATCTTTCGCGGTGCGCTGGATGTGGGTGCCACCACCATCAACGAAGCGATGAAATTGGCGGCGGTCAATGCGATTGCCGATCTCGCGCAGGCAGAGCAATCCGATGTCGTTGCGATGGCCTATGGCGAAACCAGCTCCGGATTCGGTGCCGACTACCTGATTCCGAAACCGTTCGATCCGCGCCTGATTGCCAAGATCGCCCCCGCCGTCGCGCGCGCGGCGATGGATAGTGGTGTTGCGACCAGCCCGATCACCGATTGGGCGGCATACATGCAGCGGCTGGATCAATTTGTCTATCACTCCGGCCTCATCATGAAGCCGGTATTTTTCAAAGCCAAGCAGGCACCCAAACGCGTCGTGTATGCCGAAGGCGAAGAAGAGCGCATCTTGCGCGCGGTGCAATTCGTGGTGGATGAAAAATTGGCGCGACCGATACTGGTCGGTCGCCCGCCGGTGCTTGAAAAGCGCATCGAAAAATTCGGCCTGCGGCTAAAAGCTGGTACCGATTACGATGTGGTGAACCCCGAGTACGACGAGCGCTATCACGATTACTGGCGCGAGTACTACCAGCTCAGCGCGCGGCGTGGCGTCTCGGAGACTTACGCGAAGATCGAAATGCGCCGGCGTCTCACATTGATCGGCGCAATGATGATGCACAAGGGCGACGCGGACGCGATGGTCTGCGGCACCTTTGGCACGCATGGCCTGCATTTGCATTATGTCGAGCAAGTCATTGGCCGCCGCGCAGGGGTCAAGCACTTCTACGCGATGAATGGATTGATGCTGCCGAAGCAGACCGTGTTCATCTGCGACACCTACGTGAATCAGGATCCGACCACCGCGCAGATTGTCGAGATGACCATGCTCGCCGCCGAGGAAGTGCGGCGCTTTGGATTGGTGCCGAAAGTAGCACTCCTGTCGCACTCGAGCTTTGGCACATCCGATGCGCCATCGGCCGTCAAAATGCGCGAGGCATTGCTATTGATCCGCGCAGAGGCGCCGGAGTTGGAAATTGAAGGCGAAATGCACGGCGATGCCGCCTTGTCTTCCGACGTGCGCAACGCCGCGTTTCCCGGCACGCAACTCAAGGGCGACGCCAATTTGCTGATCATGCCGACACTCGATGCCGCCAACATCGCCTTCAATTTGCTTAAAACCGCGGCCGGCGGCGGCATCACGATCGGCCCGATTTTATTGGGTAGTGCCATGCCGGTGCATATCGTCACACCAACGGCGACAGTGCGGCGTATCATCAACATGACCGCGCTCGCCGTGGTCGACGCACAAGCCACGCGGAAGTAACGCCACACCATCGACAGTAAAGCCATGACTGATCGCTTCCACCACTTTTTCATCGCCCCAAAAAACTTCGACGCCTCGTTCAAGTTCTATCGGGATACGCTCGGCTGGCGAATGATCAGCGAGTGGACGGATACCGCCGGCAAGCGCGGCGCGCAACTCGAAGGGGGTGCCGTGCGAGTGGTGATCGCAGAAGAACATGCGGACAACTTGCGCGACATCGCCGCCAAAGCGCATCCGCATTCGCCGACCATGCACCTCGATATTCACAATCTCGATAACAGGTTCGCGGAAATTCCCGCCGGCGAACACGTCGTCATTGCGCCGGAAACCGCGCATTGGGGCACGCGCTGGTTTGTGGTCAAGGATCCCGACGGCAATCTCATTGCCTTCAACGAAATGCGGCAGCGGTAGTGAACCCGGGGAAATACCTTGCACCGCGCCCGCTGGTGCCAGGTGGCACGATCGGCCTGTTCGCGCCATCCGGAATCATCAACGCGGCGCGGCACGAAAAATCGGTTGAGTATTTGCGTAGTCTCGGCTTCAAGGTGGTGGTCGCACCCGAAGCGAACGCCCAGTACCGCTACTTTGCCGGCACCGATGCCGAGCGCCTCGCGAGCTTTCACGTCATGCTGGCCGATCCTTCAGTCGATGCCATGATGATGATTCGCGGTGGCTACGGATTCACGCGTTTGTTGCCGGGAATCGATTGGAATCTGCTCGCAAACTCGCAAAAAACATTGATCGGATTCAGCGATTTCACCGCGCTCAACTGTGGCGCCCTCGCAAAGTGTGGATTCATCACCATCGCCGGCCCCGGTGCGACGATCGATTTCGGCGGCATCGATGATCCTGCCGATGTTCAGGCGGATCATTCATTCATGGAAAAATATTGCTGGCCGGCATTGCGCGGCGAAGCGGTTGAAGCTGGCCCATTTCCCTGCAAGCACTCGTACGCACCGGCAAGTTTGAGCGGCACGCTGTGGGGCAGCAACTTGTCGCTGCTGTCGCACCTGGTTGGCACGCCTTATTTCCCGGCAATCGATGCCGGCATCCTGTTTATTGAGGAAGTCGACGAGCAGCCTTACGCGGTCGAGCGCATGTTACTGCAACTTTTTCACGCCGGCATCTTGCAAAAACAGCGCGTGATCGTCCTCGCCGATTTCGCCGATTGCGATCCGCAAGGAGCGAGTTTTCCCTACGCGATGGAACATGTTGTCGATACGCTGCGCGCCTTGTTGCCAATCCCCGTATTGACCGGCCTGCCCTTCGGCCACGTCGCCCGCAAATTGACATTGCCCTTCGGTGGAGAATGCACATTGACGATTCGCGATGGGGAATTTTCCCTTAGCTACTGATGTGGTTGACCACCATTCTGACCGCCATCGGTCTCGCGATGGACGCCGTGGCGGTGTCGATTTCCAGTGGCCTGTCGGTGCGCGAAGTCAGATTCTCGCAAGCCTTGAAAATGGCGCTCTGCTTCGGTTTCTTTCAGGCATTGATGCCGTGTCTGGGCTACCTCGCGGGCACACAATTTCGCGGCAATGTTGAGGCCTATGACCATTGGGTCGCATTCATTCTGCTGACTTTTCTAGGCATCAAACTCATCAAGGATTCCGCGCAAGCGGGCGAGGAGAAAGTTCATTCGCCGTTTCGCGCCAACAAATTATTGGTACTCGGCATCGCCACCAGCATCGATGCCCTCGCGGTTGGCGTGAGTTTTTCGCTACTGGAAATTGGCTTGCTCGAAACCGTCGCGACGATCGGTCTGGCGACGTTCGCGCTATGTCTTCCCGCCGTGTGGTTCGGTGCCAAACTAGGCAAACACATGGCCAAACGCGCGGATATCCTCGGCGGCGTTATCCTTATCGCGATTGGCGCGAAAATACTGATTGAACATCTCATTGCCGGAATCTGAAAGCCCACCATGACCGACACAAATTTGCGCACCGAATACCGCGCCTGCAATCTCTGCGAAGCGATTTGCGGACTTGAATTCAAGATCGACGGTGCCACGATTATTTCAATCCGCGGTGACGATGCCGATCCGTTCAGCCGCGGCCACATCTGCCCGAAGGCTGTCGCGCTGAAAGACATCCATGAGGATCCTGATCGCCTGAAGCGCCCAATGAAGCGCGACGGCGAAGTGTGGAAAGAAATCGGCTGGGACGAGGCCTTCGAATTTGCCGCCAAAAAAATCGCCGCGCTGATTCAATCGCACGGCAACAACGCGGTCGGTTTTTATGCGGGCAATCCGAATGTCCATAACCTCGGCCACCTGCTGGGCTTGCATCAATTGGCGCGGTTGATGAAGACCAAGAGCGCCTTCAGTGCAACCTCGGTCGATCAATTGCCGCAGCAATTGACTTCGCTGTTGATGTTCGGCCATCAATTCCTGATCCCGATTCCGGATATCGACCACACCGATTATTTCCTGATTCTCGGCGGCAATCCGATTGCGTCCAACGGCAGCATGATGACGGTGCCCGATGTGGCGAAGCGCTTGAAAGCAATCCAGACACGCGCGGGCAAAGTGGTGGTGATCGATCCGCGCCGTACCGAGACCGCCGAGGTTGCGTCAGAGCATCACTTCATTCGGCCCGGCGCGGATGCCGCATTGTTGATGGCGATGCTGAATGTGATTCGCGCAGAGGGCTTGATGAAGCCGAATCCGCAATTGCCGTTGAAAAATCTCGACGAGGCGTTTGCCGCAATCTCCCATGTGACGCCCGCGCTCGCCGCCACGCGCACCGGGATCGCGGCGGACGAAATCGAACGCATCGCGCGCGAATTCGCCAACTCGCCCACGGCAATCGCCTATGGCCGCATCGGTGCTTGCATTCAACCCTTCGGCACCATCGCGCAATGGCTGGTGCAATTGTTGAACATCGTCACCGGCAATCTCGATCGCGTCGGCGGCACGCTGCCAACCAATCCAGTGATACCAACCACGGGCCCCGGCACGCGCCCCGGCCACTACTCCCAGTGGAAATCGCGGGTGAGCGGCTTGCCGGAATCCCTCGGCGAATTGCCGGTCGCAACCCTCGCAGAAGAAATCCTCACGGCCGGCGAAGGTCAGATGCATGGCCTCGTCACCATCTGCGGCAACCCGGTATTGTCCACGCCCAATGGCCGCCAGCTTGATCGTGCCTTCGAGTCGCTTGCATTCATGATGTCGATCGACATTTACATGAACGAAACCACGCGCCACGCGGACTTGATTCTGCCGCCGACGTCGGCACTCAATCACGATCACTACGATCTTGTTTTCAATGCCTTCGCCGTACGCAACGTGACGCGTTACAACGAAGCACTCTGGAAACGAGCCGACGATGAGCGCTACGACTGGGAAATTTTTTCCGGTATCGGCGCGCGCCTCGCCGCAAAGCTTGGCCGCGAATTTCGACCGATGTCGCCACTGAGTGACGTGATTGCCAATATGCTGAACAAGAGTGGTAATCGCGAAGGCACCACGCTCGAATCGTTAAAGGCGGCACCGCATGGCATCGATCTCGGCGCATTGACACCCTCGATGTCCACACGCATTGAAACGCCGGACAAGCAAATCGATTGCGCGCCGGCACCGATGCTTGCTGACATGGTGCGTTTTAATACAGACCTCGCCGCCACCTCAAACACGGGCCTGCGATTGATTGGCCGCCGCCACGTGCGCAGCAACAATTCGTGGATGCACAACTACCATCGCCTCGTCAAAGGCAAACCACGCGATCAATTGCTGATGCATCCGGATGACCTCGCGGCGCGCGGATTAATAAGTGGTCAGACGGTGGAACTCGCCTCGCGCGTCGGCATGCTCATGGTGCCGGTCGAGGCAAGCGCCAACTTGATGCCGGGAGTGGTGTGCCTGCCGCACGGCTTTGGACACAACCGCGATGGCGCGCGCCTCGCCATCGCGAACGCGCATGCAGGAACGAGCTACAACGACATCAGCGATGAGACGTTTCTGGACGCCGTTTCAGGGAATGCGGCGTTGAATGGGATTGCGGTAGAGGTGCGGGCCGCAGGTTAAACATCTAGCACTGGTGCGGCGTTTGGCGTCTTTTTGCCTTGAACACCGCACCAGTGCTAGTGATTGATCGGCGGGTAATTCCAATTCTCAATCATTAGTACTGTCATCCTGACCCCAGACTTGATCAGGGGGAAGGATCTCGTCATGAGAAGATCCTTCCCCCAGATCAAGCC
>JANOKK010000658.1:0-3199 GCA_031419255.1 Betaproteobacteria bacterium | reverse complement strand
AGTGCATTGTCATCCTGAACAAAGTGAAGGATCTCGTCACAACCAGATCTTTCGTTTCACTCAGGATGACACTACGAATGATTGAGAATTGAGCGAATCCATTTCGCCGCTGATTTGAAACCGACCTAACTGATCTTGAATTCCCCAAAACTGGCACCGCCGCTCCCCCCTTTTGGCGGCGGGGGAACGCCATCTTTATGTGCGATCACCATGCCGGAATTGCCGATCAACAGTGACAGGTTGGTCGACGAATCGGCGTTGGTGAGGCCTTCTTCCACGGTGATTTTTTCGGTGCGGATCAGGCGGAACAAATCCTGCTCGAACGTCTGCGAACCCGGTGTGAGCGATTTTTCCATCGCTTCCTTGATCTCGCCGACTTTGCCTTCGGAAATCAATTCCGCGATGTTGGTCGTGTTCATCAGCACTTCCACCGCCGCGTTGCGTCCGCCTTCAACGTTTTTGACGAGCCGCTGCGAGATGATGCATTTCAATGAAACGCCGAGATCGGAAAGCAATATCGCGCGCTGATCGAGCGGGAAGAAATTGATGATGCGGTTCAGCGCGTGGTAGCTGTTGTTGGCGTGCAGGGTCGCCAAGCATAGATGCCCCGACAACGCGTACATCATCGCGCTTTTCATGGTCTCGATATCGCGGATTTCGCCGACCAGAATCGCGTCGGGCGCCTGACGCATCGCGTTCCGCATCGCCTCGTGAAAGCTGTGCGAATCGTTGCCGATTTCGCGCTGGTTCACGATGGATTTTTTCGATGTGAAAATGAACTCGACCGGATCTTCAAATGTAAGGATATGGCCCGCCCGCATTTGATTGCGAAAATCCAGCATCGCGGCGAGCGTGGTGGATTTGCCGGAACCGGTTGCGCCGACAACCAGAATCAGCCCGCGTTTTTCCATCACCACTTGCTTCAATATGTTCGGCACCAGCAGGGTATCGATGCCGGGAATATTGCTGCTGATGAAACGCACCACGCCGGCGACGGTGCCTTTTTGCCACATCATGTTGACGCGAAAATTGCCGATGCCGGGCATCGGTGAAGAAAAATTCAGCTCGAGTTCTTTTTCAAACCGCTCGATTTGCGCGGGCTTCAGGATATCGTAGAAAAGTTTCTTGGTATCTTCGCCGCTCATGATTTGCGGATTGACCGGCACTGGATTGCCGTTGATCTTGATCGTGATCGGCGCGCCGGCCGAGACGAAAATGTCCGACGCAGTCTTTTGCGCCATCAATTCGAATAATTTGGTTAGCACCGACATGCGAATTTCCTCCCACACACAATCTGAATTTCGGACCGGCCCGACATCTTAACTACGCAGCAACTCGTTGATCGCCGTCTTCGAGCGGGTCTGCGCATCGACCTGCTTCACGATCACGGCGCAATAGAGACTAACCCGCCCATCGGCCGAGGGCAAGTTTCCCGATACCACGACAGAATACGGCGGTACTTTGCCATAGCTTACTTCGCCCGTGGCGCGATTGTAGATCTTGGTCGATTGGCCGAGGAAAACCCCCATCGAAATCACCGAACCTTCGCCGACGATCACGCCTTCCACCACTTCCGAGCGCGCGCCGATGAAGCAGCCATCTTCAATGATGGTCGGGTTCGCTTGCAACGGCTCCAGCACGCCGCCGATGCCCACACCACCCGAGAGATGCACGTTTTTGCCGATCTGCGCGCAGGAACCGACAGTGGCCCAGGTATCGACCATGGTGCCTTCGTCGACGTATGCGCCGATGTTGACGTAGGAGGGCATCAGTACCACGCCTTTGCCGATGAACGCACCATGACGGGCGACAGCGGGTGGAACGACGCGGAAGCCGCCTTTGATGAAGTCATCAGAGGAATAGTTGGCGAATTTTGTCGGCACCTTGTCGAAGTAGCGCGCGACACTTGGTCTCAGGAATTCACCGGGTTGGTTTTCATGCATGAGCTCATTCGGATTCAAGCGAAACGATAGCAGCACTGCTTTTTTCAGCCACTGATGCGTAACCCATTCGCCATCGATTTTCTCAGCGACACGCAATTCACCACGATCCAACTGGCCAATCGCTGACTCAACCGCCGCACCGATTTCGCTGTCTCGATGGTGGATATGCGGATTCAGGCTGTCGCGCTTTTCCCATGTTTGGTCGACGATGGTTTTGAGTTTTTCTAGGTTCATGGGTGTCCGGCAAGTGGTGGAAAAATAGTTTGCGAAAGCGACTCTGACCGCGCTGTCATCCTCGCGCACGCGGGGATCCAAGTTTCGTATCAACCTCGAAATCGCGAAAAAATGGATTCCCGCGTACGCGGGGATGACGGAATTTTATGGGTTGAAGTGTAACTTTAGCAGTAGTGCGGATGTGTAACGGAAAGATGAAGTCACCACGCAGTAAAGGCTCAGCCGGAAAACCGCTTGATCATTCGCGCGAGCCATGAGTCCGATGGTGCGGGCGATTCACCGACGGGCGAAGGCATTCCGCTTCGCAACGCATTCGTTTCCGCCTCCAGCGCCGCGCATCGTGCCCGCAAATCCATCTCGGCGTGCGCACTCTTCACATACTTTTGATAGGTATCCCGATAATCGTTGTACGCCCATTCTTCGGCGTCCGAAAATACCGACACACGCAGCGGCAGTGCATCAACAATTGCCGAAGTGTTGCCGGCAACCACAAGTTCATAGAGCGCGGCCAACGGTGCGACAGGCGCATCCGATGCCGTTTGCGAGACTGTCAACGATTCGCCACCCGCATTCTCCAAATTCTCGGGCGCGATCAGCGAAACATAGGCATTGCGCTGCGACAGCCAGCGCAGACGCGCGAAACGCGGCGCGAGCAAGGCCTGCAACTCGGACCGATACAATTCCTTGACGTGAAACTCATTGGTAAATCCACGTTTATCCGAGTATTCGGCCTTGTTGGGGCAGGACAAAATCAACACGCCATCGGGCTTCAAAACGCGTTTGATTTCATCGAGAAATTCGGCTTGCTCGGCGATATGCTCAATGGTTTCAAACGACACCACGCGATCGAATTCCGCTGCGGCGAAAGGCAACTTCACGCACGACGCCTCGAAAAATTGCAAATTCGCGCGATTGGCATAGGTGCTGCGCGCATGCGCGATCGCATCTGCTGAAATATCCACGCCGCTCACGCTATTCGCGCGGCGGCTCATCATCGCACTGCCGTAGCCCTCGCCGCACGC
>JANOKK010000657.1:0-5854 GCA_031419255.1 Betaproteobacteria bacterium | reverse complement strand
TCTGAAGGATGTACCGTGGGATCAGGCGCTGGATATCATTTTGCAAGCGAAGGGATTGTCCAAACGGAAGAACGGCAACGTCGTGTTGATCGCGCCATCGGATGAATTGGCGACCAAAGAAAAACTCGCGCTCGAAGCGAGCCAGCAAATTTCCGAACTCGAGGCGCTGCGCACAGAAAGCTTCCAACTTTCATATACCAAAGCCGACGACGTGAAGAAATTGGTGTCGGATAAAGATCAGCGTATTTTGTCAAAACGCGGCAGTGCCACCTCTGACGTTCGCACCAATACGATTTTCATCAACGATACGCCATCAAAGCTGGACGAAATCCGGCGCTTGATCGCGCAACTCGATGTCCCGGTTCGGCAAGTGCTGATCGAAGCGCGGATCGTCATTGCCGATGACAAATGGGGTTCGCAATTGGGCGCGAAATTCAACATTGCGGCTGGCAGCACACGAAGCGGTCGAAATCTTGGCGTCGCCGGAAATATCGACAATGCGCACAACATTGCCTCGGGAATTCGCCCACTCGCAGCCGATACGCCCATCGCGGTCAACTTGCCGGTGGTGGGTGCAGCCGGATCGTTGGGCATCAATATTTTGAATATTGCCAATAGCAATTTGATCGAGTTGGAGTTGTCTGCGCTAGAGTCCGATGGTCGCGGCAAGGTGGTTTCCAATCCGCGCATCGTGGCGCCCGACAAGAAAAAAGCGATCATTACGCAAGGTACGGAAATCCCGTACGCGACACAATCTGCAAGCGGTGGTATCACGATTCAATTCAAGCCAGCGATTCTTTCGCTTGAAGTGACGCCGCAAATTACTCCCGATGACAAGATCATTATGGAGCTTGAAATCAAAAAGGATTCAGTCGGGCAGATTTTTGCGGGCATTCCGTCGATCGACACCAAGACGCTGAAGACCTCGGTGCTCGTCGACAATGGCGATACGGCGGTACTCGGTGGGATCTTTGAAACGGTAACGCGCACCGATGTTACCAAGGTGCCGTTGCTGGGCGATATTCCGTTCCTCGGCAATTTCTTCAAGCGCACGAGTAAGCAGCAAGACAAGACCGAATTGCTGATATTCATCACGCCACGCATCATCAAGGAATCATTGACAGTTCGGTAGTGTTTCGAGCCGACCGGACTTCATGTTGACCGGCTAACAAAAAGAACCTTTCAACTTCCACTCGGGGTGCTCCGCAAGAGCGCCCCGTTTTATTTGTTCATTCCAACGTCATCGCAACATTCTTAATCATCGAAAAATGGCCGGGAACAAGCCAAACATCTATCTGATAGGTATGCCGGGAGCCGGGAAAAGCACGGTCGGCAAAGCATTGGCGCGCAAGCTGAACCTGATGTTTTTCGACGCCGACCAGGAAATGAACAAACAGACTGGCGTCGCTATCGGTACCATTTTTGAACTCGAAGGTGAAGCGGGATTCCGCTTGCGCGAGTCGCAACTCATTAAAGAATTTTGCGCGCGCGACGGTATCATCCTCGCGACCGGTGGCGGGGCTATTTTGAAGGACGAAAATCGCGCGGTACTTTCGCACACGGGAACGGTAGTTTACCTGCATGCGAGTCTCGATCACTTGTGGCAGCGTACCCGCCGCGATAGCCGCCGACCATTGTTGCGTACCGACAACCCACGCGATACGCTGAAAGCGCTCCTGGATGTTAGGGAGCGCCTCTATCGCCAAACAGCGGATGTCATTATTGAAACAGGGCGTCAAAGCGTCGGCAAATTGGTTGATGATCTTGCAGATGAACTCACTCGGCGCAATTTGTGGCCGCCCCATGAGGCGCACACCTTCGCCGCAGATGCGGCATCGCCCTCGACCGATGCGCCACAATAGCCGCTTGCCCTGCGAACCGCCAAACGAAAATAATGTAATCTGACATGCCGATCACGCCCGCACGCACCATTGTGAATGTCGAACTACGCGAAAACCCGTATCCGATAGTCATCGGCCCCGGTTTGCTTGCGGACGCTGATCAACTCAGGCCTTATATTCAGGACAAGCGAATCGTAATGGTCACCAACGACACGATCATGCCGATGTATGGTGATCGATATTTACAAACTCTGGCCAGTGCCGGATATTCGGTACTGCCGGTCATCCTCCCGGATGGCGAGGCGGAAAAAGACTGGCCGGCGTTGATGCGCATTTTTGACGCCTTGCTCGCTAACCGCTGCGACCGGCAAACCACAATAATTGCCCTCGGCGGTGGCGTTGTCGGCGATATCACCGGTTTCGCGGCAGCCACTTACCAACGTGGCGTGCCCTACATTCAGGTTCCCACTACCCTGCTTGCGCAAGTCGATTCTTCCGTCGGCGGCAAGACGGCGATCAATCACGCGCTCGGCAAAAACATGATCGGCGCTTTTCATCAGCCGCGTCTGGTGCTGGCCGATACCAATACGTTGTCCACATTGCCCCAGCGCGAGCTCCGCTCAGGTTTGGCGGAAGTCATCAAGTACGGCTTGATCCTGGACGAGGCGTTTTTCGTGTGGCTCGAAAATAATATCGAGGCACTACTCGAACTTGAGCCCGACGCACTGGCATACGCCATAAAGCGCTCGTGTGAAATCAAGGCGCATGTGGTAGCGGGCGATGAGCGGGAAACGGCAAAAGTTGGAGGACGCGCATTGCTGAACCTCGGCCACACGTTCGGCCACGCGATAGTGTCTGCGTTGGGCTTCGGCGTATGGTTTCATGGCGAAGCGGTCGGCTGTGGCATGGCACTGGCGGCGCAATTTTCGCGCGAACTCGGCATGCTTGATGCCGGCGCATGCAAACGCGCGGTGGATTTGATCGAACGCACCGGGCTCGATACGCGCCTGCCGAAAAAAATTACCTCGGACGAAATGCTCGACCATATGGGCCGCGACAAGAAAAACGAAGGCGGCGCGATTCGATTGATATTGCTGAAACAGATTGGTGAAGCCGTGGTTGACGCAAGCATCGCCGCCCCGCGCATTCACGCATTTCTGGCGGCGGCGAATCATGCGACAAACTAGCATTGGCGAGGCTTTCCGAGCAATTTCATCTCGAAACGCCCGCCAATGCTGGGCTTTGTACTATTTCAAACGATCCAACCGTTTCATGAATACCGTCATTTCTTTCACCGCTTGCTTGTCGCCTTTCGCCGTTGCGGCGGAAATTCCGCTTTCAAATGCGGATTTGGCAGCGTCGACTTCGCCCGCATTCGTAAGCGCCTTGCCCAACAATTTCCACGCAGCCGAATAGCCGGCATCCTGCTCGACAGCCGCGCGCAAATGTTTGATCGCCAGTGGCGAATTTTCAAGTTTCAAATATTCGTTGCCTAGCGAAAAGCGCAGCAGCGCATTGTCTTTTCCGCTGGCCAGCATTGTCTCGAAATTGTCGATGATGCCCATGATGGCGTGCAGCGTCCGGTGAATTGCCGGTGGCGCTCCATCGCGATTGCGGCGCGGTCACCGGGAGAGGGTTTCCGCTATTATCGTTGTTCGGCGCGGTACCGCCCGGACGGAACAATGACTTTCAGGAGAACACCATGCTTCTAACAAGACGAAAACTCTTCGGCCGCACGGCAATCACCGCCTTCGCGGCGGCCTTGCTGATTGCCGCGCCATCCGCCGCCGCGCAAAACAAGCCGCGCGATATCAACATCGGCTTACAAGCGGCGATCACGTCGATGGATCCACACTTCCACAATTTGTCGCCCAACAATTCGATGATGCTGCATGTGTTCGATCCGCTCATCAAGCGTGACGAGAATCAGAAGCTGACACCGGGCTTGGCGACATCGTGGAAAGCGCTCGACAATCTCACCTGGGAATTCAAACTGCGCAAGAACGTGCGCTTCCATGATGGTTCGCCGTTCACGGCCGAAGATGTTGCGTTCACGTTGAAGCGCGCGCCGGACGTGCCGAACAGCCCATCCTCATTTGCGACTTTCACCAAACCGATCACCGAGGTGAAAATCGTCGATCCTCACACGATCACTTTCAAGACCGCGACACCACACGTATTACTGCCGTCGGATCTCGCGGCAGTGCTCATCATCTCAAAACTACACGGCGAAAAAGCCACGACCGAGGACTATAACGCCGGCAAAGCGGCGATCGGTACCGGCCCCTACAAATTAGTCGAATACGTGCCCAATCAACGCGTGGTCGTGAAAGCCAACTACGGCTATTGGGGTGGCGAGGAGCCGTGGGACAAGGTTACGTTCAAAATTCTCACCAGCCCTGCCGGACGTGTCGCCGCGTTGCTGTCGAAGGGCGTTGAATTTATAGAAACCGTGCCGACCGCCGACATCGCCAAACTCTCGCAGGACAAAAATTTTTCGCTGGTCGACAAAGTATCCAACCGCGTGATTTATGTTCATCTCAGTCAGGGGCCCGAGAAGTCGCCGCCGTTCGTGACGGCCAAAGACGGCAAGCCGCTCGACAAAAATCCATTCCGCGATGCGCGCGTGCGCAAGGCTTTATCGATGGCGGTCAACCGCGACGCGATCGTCGATCGGGTGATGGAAAAGAAAGCCGTCGCCGCCGCACAATTGTTGCCGGATTTTTTCTATGGCACCAGCAAAAAGTTAAAGCCGGTGAAATTCGATCCGGAAGGTGCCAGGAAGCTATTGGCTGACGCGGGTTATCCGAATGGCTTCGCCATGACATTGCATGGCCCCAACAACCGTTATATCAATGATGCGAGCGTGGTGCAGGCCCTGGCGCAATTCTATTCGCGCATCGGTATCGACACCAAGGTGGAAACCTTGCCCGCGAACGTCTATTTCACCCGTGCGACAAAAGGAGAATTCGGCTACATGGTGCTTGGTTGGGGCACCGAATCGGGCGAGCAGGGTTCGGCGATGCGTTCACTCCTTGCCACGCATGACCCCGCCAAGGGCATGGGCGTCAACAATCGTGGTCGCTATTCCAATCCCGCGTTCGACAAAGTGCTAACCGATGCGCTGGTGACGATGGACGACAAGAAACGCGAGACGATGATCCAGCAGGCCGCAGAAATGGCGATGGGCGATGTGGGTCTCATCCCGCTGCACTACGAAGTCTCGACCTGGGCCGCAATGAAGGGCCTTAAATATACCGCGCGTACCGATCAATACACCCTCGCCACTGGTTTGAAGCCGCTGAAGTAGCGGTTCAAGCTCCCGACAGCGGCGCGCCTCGGTGCGCCGTTTTTGCGCGTGCAGTCAGGCGATTCTGCGCGAGCATCACGACGACGATCGACACGCACATCGTCAGGAACGCGATCCATGCGTATGGCCACAATAGCGGCATCCCCAGCAGGATCAAGCCATCGTTGCTGCCGGGAATGAGCAAGCGGCCCCAACCCATCAGCACGCCACCGGCAAGGCATTTCGCCGACTGCGTCGCGGTGACGCGGGTACTGTGAAAACGACCGGCGGTCCAGCCGCCGATCACCGCGCCCGCCAGCAACGCCAGCACCAGCGCTATGCGTGCCGGCAGATTCTGCGTCATGCCGCGCGCGATTTCAGCGAGCACATCGGTGTACGCCCACGCACCCATGATGATGAGCAGAAAGAAAAATGTCACGCCGATCGTTACCGTCGCCGTATGTGGCGACCAAATACGTGGAGCGGGTGTTGTCGCGCGCGTTCGCAACGTCTTGAATTGCCACACCAGGCGAACACCGCGCCAGAGCATGAACGCAGCCAGCGGCAAGGCCAGCAGGTGAGAGGAAGAAATTACCGGCGACACGTCGGTTAACGGGTTTGGTGTGGGCTGCCCGAAAACCATAACGACACTCGCGCAGCCAAGATAAAAACCCACGGGCGTCAGTAGGTACACCCACTCGCCTGACCCTAAGCGCGCGATGGC
>JANOKK010000656.1:0-1999 GCA_031419255.1 Betaproteobacteria bacterium | reverse complement strand
GTCGAGCAGCACCAATCCCAGCGCCATGAATATCGGGGCGAGTGTTGAGGTGAAATTCTAGCTTTCCCAGTCGGGAATTCGATCCGCCGCTCGGGCGCAGATTTACGGTGAATAGGGTTCTTCCACCGTGCGTTGCGAGATCCACCAAATGTTTCCAGAGCGATCCCGGACCCCACCCTGCCGGTCGCCGTACGGCATGTCCATGACGTCCATTTCAAGCGTCGCGCCGCGCTTGATCGCGCGTTGCATCGATGCATCCGCGTTGTCGACATAGAGATAGTAGGCCGACGCCATCGGCCCGTACTTTCCGGCGGCTTCGCTGACCATAACGGCAGAGGTGCCGAGTTGCACCTGCGCATTGGCGATGAAGCCGTCGGGGCGCATGGTTCGGCAGATTTCCGCGCCGCCCAAGCCCTCGACCAGAAAACGCACGAATGCGTCCGCGTCTTTCGCAATGAAATACGGCGTGACGGTATTGAAACCCGGGGGCATGTACAAGATGGATTTTCCTTCGATGGCCGGTGTGGACATTGACAGTGTAATCAAGTCGGGAATCAATGAGATTTGACTCCACGCGAAGGTCATGCCCAGCATGGCGGCACCATGAAGTCAAACCGAGAACCGTCAATCGGCGCGGCCATGATGCGCCTAAAAGGCCGCTATTCGCCGATTGCCATCGTAGCGACACTCCCGGAAAGGTTACGCGGGACGAGCATGTGGCGGCGCTCTACACGTTGCCGTAATTCAAGGTTGAACGGATGATTCTCGCGTCGCTATTGTCCCGCCCGCCAACCGAAGAGCACGCAAGAAAGTTGGCGGAAGGCGCACTCGAGAATTTCATCGCGTGGCATGTTGAAGCACTACACTTGCGGTTTGTTGAATTTCGTATTGGAACTGCCGCATCCTGACTTTCGAAGCACTTCCTCCTTTTTAAAGGAGGGTGAAGCAGGGGTTTTGCGTCCTGGGGGATGCGCCTGCTGAACGGCATTCCGATGTAGCGGTATGCGCGCCCTGCAAGGGTGAGGAGGATTTTCGGCCGTATTGGCGCAGCGACCACCGAAAATCTCCCTCAATCCCTCTTTAGAACAGAGGGAAGTCCTTCGCATTTCGCCGGCAGTAATTTTGGCATACGAATTTCAACAATCCCGTACTAGTACAGACCACCTACTGAGGTGCGATTCTCACCAACGCACACGCTCCTGATTCAGGGTTGCGCCGTTACCGCGCGACAACGGCGCGCATACTCATTTATAGTGCGTGCAGCTCAGCGCAGAGCCAACTTTTTTCCTTCTAATGGCATGAGTTAGATGCGTCCCCGGATTTTCGCCCGTTACTTTTTTTCTGCGTTCGTCCTGCTCATCATCGGCTGCGCGACGCAGCCGCATGCACTCACGACTGCACCGGCGGCAGAGTTGGTACCACCGCCGCAACGCACCCATCGCATCTACGTGGTCGGTCATGGTTGGCATGTCGGCTTTGTATTGCCTGCCGAGCCGCTGGTTTCAAAACTGCCCGAGCTCAAGCGCCGCTTTGGCAATGCCCAACATCTCGAAATTGGTTGGGGCGACAAGGGTTTTTATCAGGCGCCGGATCAGGACATCACGTTCGCACTTACCGTGCAGGCAATGTTCTGGTCGAGCGGTGCGGTCATGCATGTCGTCGGGTTGCCGGCGACGCCTGATGCTCCATTCGATTATTTCACCGCGAGCGATATCGTCGAGCTATGCGTGACCGATCGCGAACTCACGGCACTCAATCATTTTGTCGAGCGCAGTTTTCTGAAAGACCAATACGGTCGCACCATTGAAATGAAACGCGGCATTTACGGCGACAGCCAATTCTACGAAGCAGAAGGACGCTTTCACCTGTTGAACACCTGCAACAAGTGGGTCGCGAAGGGATTGAGTCACATGGGATTGTCAATGGATCCCACCTTCAAGCTCACCTCAAGAAGCGTGCTCGATTGGCTGGCGGGCAGCGGTCGTGCCGCGCGCCAGGG
>JANOKK010000655.1:0-1430 GCA_031419255.1 Betaproteobacteria bacterium | reverse complement strand
AAGGCCCAGCACGACATCTCCCGGCAGAATGTTGCGTCCAGTGATGATGTTCTCTTTCTCGATAAGACCGACTGCGAATCCGGCGAGATCGTATTCGCCTTCCGGGTACATCGACGGCATCTCGGCGGTTTCTCCGCCGATCAACGCGCAGCCTGCCAATTCGCAGCCATGCGCGATGCCTTTGACGACATCGGTGGCGACCGCGACATTCAATTTTCCGCAGGCAAAGTAGTCGAGAAAGAAAATCGGCTCGGCTCCCTGCACCAGGATATCGTTCACGCTCATCGCGACCAGATCCTGGCCGACGGTATCGTGCTTATTGAGATGAAAGGCGAGTTTCAATTTGGTGCCGACGCCATCGGTGCCCGACACCATCACCGGGTTCTTGAATTTTTTCGAGACTTCAACGAGCGCACCAAAACCGCCGATGCCACCGAGCACTTCCGGGCGCATGGTGCGCTTGGCGAAGGTTTTGATATTTTCAACAAGCTGGTCACCGGCGTCGATATCGACGCCGGCCGCTTTGTAAGTCAAGGGCGATAATGAATTATTCATGGTGGCAGCGAGAAGTGACGTGGCGCGCGGAACAGCGACGCTGGCGGGAAACAGATTACCGGGTTAGGATTGACACAGGCCAATTGGAGAGCCGCAATTTTACTGGAAATGCACGCAATATGCCCCGGATAAACCCGCGTCACCCCACGAATTTTCAACGCGACATTGAATCTGGCGCAGCCCCTGCGTTCCTGCGTCGCAGGCGCGCGCGAACTGCGCTGGCCACGTCATCCACGCCGTCCTGGTTGAACTGGAACGCCGCGACCTTGCTGGTCGCAATGTTCGGATTCGCAGCCATCTTGTGGCTGCTCTCACCGATATTGGCGCCGTTTCTCGCCGCCGCAATATTGGCCTACATCCTCGCGCCGCTGGTGGCGAAAATTGAATCGAAGGGTATTTCGCGGGCGGTGGGCAGCGGCTTCGCGGTGCTTGCGTGTCTGCTCGCGGTGGTGTTGCTGATGCTGATCGTGCTGCCGTTGTTCTACAAGGAAATTGCCCAGTTGGTCGATTTGTTTCCCGGATTCGTCGATCAATTGAAAACCCGCGTGGTACCGTGGTTGAATGAAAAATTCGGCATTGCCATCAACATCGATCCATCGACGCTTCGCCAATTCATCACCGACAATTTGAGCGACGCGTCGGGCATCGCCAAGAAATTGTTTTCATCCGCGAGCGTCGGTGGGCTCGCGGTCGTCGGATTTCTCATCAACTTACTGCTGATTCCGGTCGTGTTGTTTTACGTCCTGCGCGATTGGCCACTGCTCGTCGGGCATATCGATGGCCTGATTCCGCGAAATATGCATGCGACCGTGTCTGGCATTACAAAGGAGATCGATGCGGTGCTGTCCGAGTTTCTGCGCGGTCAGGTCAGCGTG
>JANOKK010000654.1:0-7529 GCA_031419255.1 Betaproteobacteria bacterium | reverse complement strand
CCATTTGCTGACGTTTTTGATTTCGATCATGGCCATGGAGGTTGTCCTGTTTTGATGAATTCGGGAATGGGATTGCGGCGGCGAATGCGCTTCAACGACCGCCGGGTTGCGTGCGTACCTGTATGTACTTGACGAGTTTTGAGGCGCTGAAGCAGATCACAAAAAACACCAGCGCCACAAACACGTACAACTCGGTCGTGCGCCCGGTCAATTGCCCGGCGGTACTGGCGGCCCCGAGGAAATCCTTCAACGCGACGACGTAGACGAGCGACGTATCCTGAAACAAAATAATCGCCTGTGTGAGCATGATCGGAATCATGTTGCGGAACGCTTGCGGCAATACCACCTGGCCCATCGACTGCCAGTAATTCATGCCCAGCGCATAGGCGGCCCAAGGCTGCCCGCGCGGCACGGATTGAATGCCGGCGCGAATGATTTCCGAGTAATACGCCGATTCCACCATGATGAACGCGACCACGGCCGAGGTGAACGGGCCGACGGCCTCGCCTTGCTTGCCGGTGAGCCAGCGCACCACTTCAGGCGTCAGAAAATAGAACCAGAAAATCGCCATGATGAACGGGATCGAGCGGATCAGATTGACGAATCCCGCGACCGGGTAGGAAAGTATCTTGTAACTCGACAAGCGCGCCATCGCCATCAGGGTGCCGAAGAAAATACCGCCGACCAGTGCGATTACAAATAACTGCAGGGAAAGCTGCATACCCTTCCAGAGTATCGGCAGGCTTTTGATGATGATACCGACGTCGAAATCACCCATGTCAGTGGCCTCCCTGCGAAACGTAGCCGGGTACCCGTAGCTTGTTCTCCAGCAGACGCATCATGAAGATGACCGTCAGCGTGATGACGATATAGATCATCGTTGCCGCACTCAGCGCCTCGAACGTCTTGAAGGTGTATTCGGAGATTTGCCGGCTGATCGCGGTGAGTTCCAGTACGCCGATCGTCAGCGCGGTCGATGAGTTTTTGAAGATCGTCAGGAATTCAGAGGTCATTGGCGGGATGATGAGGCGAAACGCCATCGGCAAAACCACGAACCTGTAAACCTGCGGCAAGGTGAATCCCATCGCCAAACCGGCGCTGGTTTGCCCTTTCGGCAACGATTCAATGCCGGCGCGCACCTGTTCGGCCACGCGCGAGGCGGTGTACATGCCGAGGCACAATACGGCCGCCGTGTATTCCCACAAACTGAATTGTGCGAACGGTAATGTGATCAGGTGCGGATAAGTCCCCTTGAGCCAATCGCCCAAGGCAGTCGGCACCACTTCGGGCATGACAAAGTACCAAAGGAACATCTGCACCAGCAGCGGAACATTGCGGAATACCTCGACATACATCGTCGCCGGCGTTCGCAGCCACTTGACCGGCGTGGTGCGCGCGACCCCAAGCAATGACCCCAGCGTAAACGCGATAACCCAGGCCGCAATCGATACCAGCAATGTCCACATGACACCGGAAAGCAGCCACTCGAGATAGGTCTGCCCGCCCGATGGTGCCTGCTCCAGAAAGACTTTCCAATCCATATTGCGCTCCCCTTGCGATTGCTTCGCCTGGCCGATCGGACGCTAACTGCGGTGTTTTCTTATTGGTTGCAGCTTTCGCACGCATTCCCTTTTTTCTTTCTTCATTATTGGTCGCTGAATTCGGCAACCGGAAATGAAGAAAGAAAAAAGGGGAACCGATTTCTCGATTCCCCTTTGCGGCATCAATTTATTCTGGCAATGCCTGAAGCTGGAAGCCGGCTTTCAGGAGCGGGCTCATCGGCATGCCGATGGTCTCACCCGATGGCAATTTGCCGACAAACCACTTGTCGTAAATTTTGTTGATATCGCCCGAGCGCATCAACGAAGCGAGCGCACGATTGACCACGATACCGAAGTCGGCGTCGTTCTTGCGGTACATGATGCCGTACGGGTCATAAGACAAATAATCGCCGATAACTTCAAAGTCTTTCGGCTTTTTGGCTTTGGCGATCAGGCCATAGAGCAGCACGTCGTCCATCGAAAACGCCGCCGCACGACCGGACTCAACGGTCAGGAACGATTCGGCGTGATCTTTGGCGGCCAGGAATTTGATGTTCAGATTGTCCTTGTCCGACAATGATTTGATGGTGCGCTCGTTGGTGGTGCCTTGCGTGATCACGACCGTCTTGTTTTTCAGATCTTTGTACGACTTGATCTTGGCCGATTTTTTCGCGAGCAGCTTGGTGCCGGTGACAAACGTCACCGGTGCGAACGCGACCTGTTTTTGACGTGTCAGGTTATTGGTGGTCGAGCCGCACTCGATGTCGATGGTGCCATTCGACATCAGCGGGATACGGGTTTGCGAAGTGACCGGGTTGTATTTCACGGCCAGCGTCGGCAGCATCAGCTCTTTCTTTACTTCTTCGACGATGGCCGCGCAAAGATCCATCGAATAGCCGATCGGCTGCTGCTTGTCGTCAAGGTATGAAAATGGCACCGAAGTCTCACGGTGGCCGACGGTGATGCTGCCGCTATCCTTGATTTTCTTCAGGGTGCCCGTCAGGTCTTGCGCGATCGCCGGCGCCGCTAACAGGGCGGACGCCAAACCACCGGCAACCAGTTTGCTCAAATTGGAAAATGTTGACATTGCTCTTGCTCCTCGTTTTGACTAATGAAAAATGTTGATTGAAACTGCGTGCCGCGATTCAACCGCCCGATAGTACGCCGATTTCAAATTTCAGTTTACCTGATCCGCATCAAGCAAACCAAGTGCCAACCCCGTCTTATCCGATGACCAGTGCCGCAGCCACGTTGCGGCCTTCGCCCATCAGCACGTTATAGGTGCGGCAGGCGGCGGGCGTATCCATGACATCGAAGCCGATGCGCGCCTGCGAAAACGCGGCCAATATCCGCGCATCGGGAAAGCGAAACACGCTGCCGGATCCGAACACGACAAGCTCGGGTTTCATCTCGATCAAGAGCGTGAAATCAACCATCGACAGCGTGTCGATATCGGTGATTTTCCAGGGTGCGATCAGCCTGTCGGGCAGAAGAATCAGCGGTGTGGTTACGCGTTGTTGATTGACCTGCACGAAGCCTGCGCCGTGGCCGCTGATGGTATTGAGGCCGGTTGCGGAATTGAGGTGTAGTTTCATGGTTGGCGATGTGAAAACGTGCGAAGGGTCAGCTAAAATGGTTTATTGCGCCGCACAAAAATGGTGCGCGCCATCGAATTATAGCGACCAGAATGTCGCGCTCGTCACCACACTTACCCGCCACCGATCCCATGTCATGACCCACGAATTCAACCGCATCAAACGTCTCCCGCCCTACGTTTTCAATATCACGTCCGAACTGAAGATGGCCGCACGGCATCGCGGCGAAGACATTATCGACATGTCGATGGGCAACCCCGACGGTGCCACGCCGCAACACATCGTCGATAAATTGGTCGAGGCGTCACGGCGGCCAAACACCCACGGCTACTCGGTCTCGAAGGGCATTCCGCGTTTGAGGAAAGCGATAACCGATTGGTATCAGCGACGTTACAACGTGGAATTCGATCCGAATACCGAAGCCATTGTCACCATCGGCTCCAAGGAAGGTCTCGCACATTTGATGCTGGCCACACTTGATAGCGGCGACACGGTGCTGGTGCCAAATCCAAGCTACCCGATTCACATCTACGGTGCCGTGATCGCCGGTGCGCAGATCAAGCATGTGCGCATGACCGAGGGCGTGGATTTTTTCGAGGAAGCCGAAAAAGCGATTCGCGAGTCCTATCCAAAACCGAAAATGCTGATACTTGGTTTTCCGTCCAACCCGACGGCCATGTGCGTTGAACTGGAATTTTTCGAGCGCATCGTGGCGCTGGCTAAAGCGAACAACGTGCTGGTGGTGCACGATCTGGCCTACGCCGATATCACTTACGACGGCTGGAAAGCCCCTTCGATCATGCAAGTGCCCGGCGCGCGCGATGTAGCGGTGGAGTTTTTCACCATGTCGAAGTCCTACAATATGGCCGGTTGGCGCATCGGTTTCATGGTCGGCAACAAGGAACTGGTGTCGGCCTTGGCGCGCATCAAGGGCTATCACGATTACGGCTCGTTCACGCCGATTCAGGTGGCGAGCATTGCCGCATTGGATGGCCCGCAGGAATGCGTGGCCGAAGTCGTCGCCGAATATCAGACGCGCCGCGATGTGTTGCACAAGGGATTGGCCGAAGCCGGCTGGGTAACGACCAAGCCCAAAGCGACGATGTACATCTGGGCGAAGATTCCCGAGCACTACCGAAAAATGGGCTCGCTGGAATTTGCGAAGAAGCTCTTGGCCGAAGCGAAGGTATCGGTATCGCCGGGCATCGGCTTTGGCGACTATGGCGATGACCATGTACGATTCGCGTTGATTGAAAATGCAGAGCGCACGCGGCAGGCGGTGAGAGGAATTAAGGAGATGTTTCGGAAGGATGGATTCTTGAAATAATTTCCGTCGTCCCCGCCTACGCGGGGACGACAATCTATTTAACACCATGAAAATAATCCCAATTACCAACGCCGTCTCCGACATCATCGAACGAGAATGGCTTGTGCAATCCGAATCGGTGCATCGACAACTTCGTCCTCATCTGCCTGCCGATTACATCGGCCGCATGAAGCAGGTATTCTCCAGCGGCGCGGAAATGGCGGTTGCCACAAACGACGGTGTCGTGCGCGGCGTCTGCGTATTTCGCGTGCTGGAAAAAACCTTCAACGGTCGCGATCTTTATTGCGATGATCTGGTCACCGATGAAACCAAACGTTCCACCGGTGTCGGCAACATGCTGATGCAATACATGGAGAAACTCGCGATGGAACGCGGCTGCGATACCTTCTCGCTCGATTCCGGTTGCCAGCGCGAACAGGCGCACAAATTCTATTTTCGCGAAGACATGACGATCACTTCGTTTCACTTTGTAAAAACTTTGAAGAAATCCGCAACATGAGACCCATCAACGTAGGATTGCTCGGCCTCGGCACCGTCGGTTCCGGCACCATCGAAGTATTGAAACGCAACCGCGAAGAAATTTCGCGTCGCGCCGGTCGCGAGATTCGTGTGACGCATGCGACCGCGCGCGATCTGACCAAGCCGCGCGATTTTTCGCTCGACGGCATCGAGCTGCTACCCAACGCGGACGCGTTGGTCAGCCATCCCGACATCGACATCGTTTGCGAATTGATTGGCGGTGACACCACCACCAAAGCGCTGGTGCTGAAAGCGATCGCCAATGGCAAGCATGTGGTGACGGACAACAAGGCCTTGCTCGCGAAACACGGCACCGAAATATTCGCTGCCGCGTTGGAGAACAAAGTGATGGTGGCGTTTGAGGCGGCAGTGGCGGGCGGCGTGCCGATCATCAAGGCGCTGCGCGAGGGCTTGACGGCGAACCGCATCGAGTGGAGTGCCGGCATCATCAACGGCACCTCGAATTTCATCCTGTCTGAAATGCGGTCGCGTGGCGCGTCGTTTGAGTCGGTGCTGAAAGAAGCCCAGGCGAAAGGTTACGCGGAGGCCGATCCCGCGTTCGACATCGACGGCATCGACGCCGCGCACAAACTGACGATTCTCTCGGCGATCGCCTTCGGCATCCCGGTGCAATTCGACCGTGCGTACACCGAAGGCATTTCGCGATTGACCGACAAAGACATCAAGTATGCGGAACAACTCGGCTACCGCATCAAGCTGCTCGGCATCACCCGCCGCGCGGTCGACGGTATCGAGTTGCGCGTGCATCCGACGCTGATTCCTGCCAAGCGATTGATCGCGAATGTGGAAGGCGTGATGAACGCGATCCTCGTCAAGGGCGATGCCGTCGGCGCAACTCTTTATTACGGTCGCGGTGCCGGATCGGAAGCGACCGCGAGCGCTGTGGTGGCCGATCTGGTGGATGTCACGCGCATGCTGACCTCCGACCCTGAGCACCGCGTGCCGCACCTCGCGTTTCCGCCCGATCAATTGCACGACACGCCGATTCTCGATATTGAGCAGGTCGTTACCGGCTGCTATTTACGGCTGCGCGCCTACGATAAACCGGGCGTGATGGCGGATGTGACGCGCATCCTCGCCGACGGTGGCATTTCGATCGACGCCATGTTGCAAAAAGAAGCGGAGGAGGGCGAAGATGTGGTCGATGTCATCATCCTCACGCATCCATCGCTTGAAAAAAACGTCAATTCCGCGATTGCAAAAATTGAAGCGCTCTCGACGATCGCCGGAAAAGTGGTGCGAATTCGTCTGGAAGAATTGAACTGACATGCGCTTGAATCAAGTCACGGTGACGGTTGCCGATGTCGATGCGGCCATCGATTTCTACCAAACGCTGGGCCTCAAGCTGATCGTCAAAAGCCCGCACTACGCGCGCTTTATTTGTCCGCAAGGTGATAGCACTTTTTCCGTCCACCTTGGCGAGGTGCCGAAGGTTCATTCCACGGTCGTCTATTTCGAGAACGAAAATCTCGATGCAGCGGTCAAAGATTTGCAGTCGGCGGGATTGGTGTTAGAGAGCGAACCTGCCGACCAACGCTGGCGGTGGCGCGAGGCGCGATTGCGTGACCCGAGCGGCAATCCAATCTGTCTTTTCCACGCCGGCGAAAACCGATTGAATCCTCCATGGCGATTGCCGGAGACAGAAACAACATGAGCATGAAATACATCAGCACCCGGGGCTCAGGCTCAGCGCCCGAGGACGCCGCAAAAGCGTTCAGCGACATCCTTCTTGAAGGCCTTGCGTCTGATGGTGGCTTGTTCCTGCCGCAAACGTATCCAATATTGAGCGCTGCGGATTTGGCGGCGCTGCGGCCGCTTTCGTACCCAGACCTCGCGTTTGAAATCATCCGCAAATTCGCCGACGATATTCCGCCGGCGGAATTGAAGGCAATTATCGACAAGACTTACACGGCGGATGCATTCGGTGATGCCGACATCACGCCGCTGCACACGCTGGAACCAGGCTTGCACCTCCTGAAATTGTCCAACGGCCCCACGCTCGCGTTTAAAGATATCGCGATGCAGTTTCTCGGCAACGTGTTCGAGTACGTGCTCGCCAAACGCGACGCGGAAGTGAACATCCTCGGTGCCACGTCGGGCGACACCGGCTCGAGCGCGGAATACGCGATGAAGGGCAAGCGGGGCGTGCGGGTTTTCATGCTGAGCCCGCACGGCAAGATGTCGCCGTTCCAGACCGCGCAAATGTTTTCGGTGCAAGACGCCAACATTTACAACATCGCCGTGCGCGGGGTATTCGACGATTGCCAGGATGTGGTGAAGGCGGTATCGAACGATCTTGAGTTCAAATCGAAATACAAAATCGGCGCGGTCAATTCGATCAACTGGGGCCGGATCGTTGCGCAGGTGGTGTACTACTTCAAAGGCTGTTTCGCGGCGACGGCCACGAACAGCGAAAAGGTTTCCTTCGCAGTGCCATCGGGCAATTTCGGCAATGTGCTGGCGGGGCACATCGCGCGCATGATGGGCTTGCCGATCAAGCACCTCATCGTCGCCACCAACGAGAAC
>JANOKK010000653.1:0-2766 GCA_031419255.1 Betaproteobacteria bacterium | reverse complement strand
GGTGCTGGCCTACGCCGAGGTATTCGACAAGCGGCGCTCGCTGATCGTCGATGATCATCTGCTGATTGTGCGCGGCAAGGTTTCCTACGATGATTTTTCCGGCGGCAACCGCGTCACGGCAGAAGACATTTTCGACATCGACACCGCGCGCCGGCAATACGCGCGCAAGCTCGAACTATTCATGAACGGTCAGGCCGACGGCGATCGGTTGCGCCGCGAACTCTCTCCCTACTTGGCGAACGGTCAGTCTGAGGGCTGTGGCGTATTGATTCATTACAACAACGGTAGTGCCATAGTCGATGTGCCGCTCCCAGAGCAATGGCGGGTGCGCGTGACGGAGCCGCTGATTCAATCGCTCAATAAATGGCTGACTCCGCCGAATGTGGTCGTGCAGTATGATGCGGCGGCTGCGGTGCCGACCCAGCAGGTGCGCGGCTATGGTGGCAATGGTGGTCACGGTGGCAATGGCAATCATGGCGGCGGCTATGAGAGTTACCAGGGTGCGGATTATTGATTTTTGCCGTGGTGTGAAACTCAGGCGGCGGTGCGTTGTCGCGTGTGAGACCAAACGCCTGCCAATTGTAAAATCTTGCAAAATTTGCCCGATTGCCTTGCCTTCGCGGCGACGCGCCGCCGACAATACGGTGACTGTTCAATCACCTTCATTCGATGCAGGCCACCATGTACAACATTGATAAAAATCTCGAAACCCGCGTCGTCGCGCTCGACGCGTTGCTCGTCAATCCTCGGCCAGAAGATAGCGATTGGTACGAGCAGTTGCTGAGCGCGCTCGAGCAAGTCGCCGAATACTCGCTCAGCCCTGGTGTGCCGATGCGCGCCTTGTCCAGGACGTTGGCGGCGTTGCCGCAGTCTTGCATCTGATTTTTTCGCGGCGCGCTGCGTTGCTGAATGGCATTGGCGGAATTGCGCCGCACTGAGTTGTCGCCGCAGGATTCCAAACTGCAATAAGATAGCCTCTCGATTGCAGGGCAATAGTCAGAGGTTGGAATCCGGATGCGGATCGTCGTCATCGGTGGTGCAGGAAACTTCGGTGCCCGCGTCTGCCGCGCGCTCGCGCTTGATCCATCGCTGGACGTGATCGTGGCGGGGCGCAAACCCGCTTTGTTAGTCGCATCTCGATCGACGCCCAATGTGGGTGCCGCGCAAATCGACATCGCCGCTCCCGACTTTGAAGCAACCCTGCGCGCACAAAAACCCGATGTCGTAATTCACTGCGCTGGCCCGTTTCAAGGTCAGGATTACCGCGTCGCGCTGGCGGCGCTAGCGTGCGGTGCGCACTACATCGATTTGTCGGATGGACGCGAATTCGTGACAGGATTTGCGTCGGCGCTGGATGACATTGCGCGGCGCGCGAACCGGCTCGCCGTCACCGGTGCCAGTACCTTGCCGGCGTTGTCGTCGGTGGTCGTTGACGCATTGGCCGCACGGTTTTCGTGTTTGACTTCCATTGATACCGTCATTGCACCCGCGCAAAGCGCGCCGCGCGGCACCGCCACTATCGCCGGCGTGCTTGGATACGCGGGAATGCCGCATCAAGCGTGGGAGAAGGGCGCATGGCGCAATCGTCACGGCTGGCAACACCTTCGCCGCGTCGATCTGGGGCCCGTTGGCAGGCGCTGGAGCGCGGTATGCGATGTGCCGGATTTGGAATTGTTTCCTGCGCGATACGCGGGCGTGCGCGATGTGCGATTTCGTGCCGCGCTGGAAGTTGGCGTGCAACACTGGGGCATCGCCTTGCTCGCCGCGTTGCGTCGCGCAGGCGTCAAGTTCTCCATGTCGTCAATCGTGCCGACGCTTGATCGCGCGGCGGGGTTGCTCGATATTTTTGGCAGCGAAACCGGCGGCATGACGGTGACGCTTTTGGGGATTTCGATTGTTGGTGCGCCGCTGACGCTGCGTTGGCACATCGTCGCACCTCACAGCCGCGGCCCGGAAATTCCCGCCATGCCTGCGATCTTGCTCGCAAGGAAAATCGCCACGGGCAATGTCGATCAAATAGGCGCACTGCCGTGCATGGGGCTCCTGACACTTGACGAGTTTGTTCCCGAGTTCGCCAAATGGGGCATGCAAACCGGTCTCACGGAAATCGGGTAATGGAAATCGTGTGATCGACAGCGTCGTCATCTTGAAAACATTGCATGTATTTTCCGCGACCATTCTCTTGGGCACCGGGATCGGCATCGCGTTCTTCTGCTGGTTCGGTTCGCGTGCGGCGCTTCGCGACAATAATATCGGCGCGTTGCGCATGGTGTTGCGTTTCACGGTTTTGGCAGACGCGCTGTTCACCGCACCCGCCGTCTTGGCTCAAGCGGTCACCGGCGCGATGCTGATGCATCTGGCGGGATGGTCGTGGATCAGTCCATGGAGCATCACCGCCGTTGGTCTGTTCGTGCTGGTCGGTGCCTGCTGGTTGCCGGTGCTGTGGATACAATGGCGCATGAAACAACTCGCCGACCATGCGTCGGACACGGGCACGCTTCCCCAGGCATTCATGTCCTTGTTCCGTGCCTGGTTTCTACTCGGCATGCCTGCACTGGCGGCGATGTTGACGCTGGTGTTCTTGATGGTGGCCAAGCCGCTCGCGGTCATGTGATTCCACTGCCATTTCAATAGGGCAATGTCATCTTGGCGCGATACTGTTCACTTCATCTCCGTTGGCCCAGAGGTATGGAAGGGCGTGCAGGACCAAGGCCCAAAGATACCACACGGCGGACGGTGAATATTTGTATAAGAAAATTTAGATAA
>JANOKK010000652.1:0-3369 GCA_031419255.1 Betaproteobacteria bacterium | reverse complement strand
CCGCGAACCGGCTCAAGGTCGTCGTGCCGGTATCCCTGCTGCTCATCTTCGGGCTGCTGTTCATGGCCTTCGGCTCGGCCAAGGATGCGCTGCTGGTGTTCAGCGGGGTGCCGCTCGCGCTCACCGGCGGCATCGCCGCGTTGTGGCTGCGCGAGATTCCGCTGTCGATCTCCGCCGGCATCGGCTTCATCACCCTCTCGGGCGTGGCGGTGCTGACCGGCGTCGTGATGGTCTCGTACATTCGCGATTTGCGGGCGGCCGGCATCGGACTCGACGCCGCGATCAATGAAGGCTCGCTCACCCGGCTGCGTCCGATCCTGATGATCGCTTTGGTGGCGAGTCTGGGCTTCCTGCCGATGGCACTCAATGTTGGTACTGGTGCAGAAGTGCAACGACCGCTGGCAACGGTTGTGATCGGCGGAATCATTTCGTCGACGGTGTTGACCTTGCTGGTGATGCCGGTGCTGTACTGGCTTGCGCATCGGCGCGATGCGGCGCACTTTGTCGAAGCGGGTCTGATACCCCAGCCCACGGCGGCCGAATAGCGCATTCCACTTTTTATCCCCGACGCATCAAACGACAACCTGAAAGGAATTTTATGAAGATTGCAAATACCCTGATCCTGGCGACCTCCCTGAGCGTTGCGACTTGCGCACTGGCAAGCGGCGAATTCAAACCGAAGTTTGGCGGCGTCGTGCAGGAGGTGAGCGAGATCCAATATGAAGTGGTGGCGAAGCCCGACACTATTGCGATCTACGTAGAGGATCACGGCAAAAAAGTGGCAACCAAAGGTGCCAGTGCGAAAGTGAGCCTGCTTAATGGCGTCGACAAAAGCGAGGCGACACTTGTACCGGCGGGCGACAACAAACTTGAGGCCAAGGGCAGCTTCAATGTGAAGTCCGGAACCAAGATAACAGCGGTCGTAACGCTCGCGGGTCAAGCCGCGAAAACGGTGCGCGTGTTTTTGCCGTAATGCAGTCTGGCGGATTATCGTAGGCAAGCGAAACTCTAACCTTGTAAGGATCGTAGATCGCCATCTGGAGAGGTGTTTCGGGCAAAAAGTCCCGAAACGCCGCTCCAGTGCTAGAGTTTGAGATATTAAATGGCGCGTGTGCAGTGATCGGCGAGTGCCGCATGGTAGACTCGGCACTGCTCAATTTGATCGCAAATCCCATGTCCGGCAGCACACTCGGCACGCTCTTCACCGTCTCCAATTTTGGCGAGTCCCATGGCCCGGCGATCGGCTGCGTGGTGGATGGTTGCCCACCCGGGATGACCCTTTCCGCGGACGATATTCAGCCGGAACTGGATCGCCGCAAGCCCGGCACGTCGCGCCATGTCACGCAGCGGCGCGAAGAAGATCGCGTCGAAATTCTCTCCGGCGTTTTCGAAGGCAAGACCACCGGCACGCCGATTGCATTGCTGATCCGCAATGAAGACCAGCGCAGCAAAGACTACGGCAACATCGCGGAAAGTTTTCGGCCCGGCCACGCCGATTACACGTACTTGCAAAAGTATGGCGTGCGCGATCATCGCGGCGGCGGACGTTCTTCTGCGCGATTGACGGCACCGTCGGTGGCGGCGGGAGCGATTGCGAAAAAATGGTTGCGTGAAAAATACGGCGTGTTGATCCGCGGCTATCTTGCGCAGCTCGGCGCGAATGCGATTTCGTTCGAGTCATGGGATGTGGTGCATGACAATCCGTTTTTCTCGCCGAACGCGGGCATCGTCGCATCGCTCGAAACCTACATGGACAAGCTACGCAAATCCGGCGAGAGTTGCGGCGCGCGCATCAACGTGGTCGCAAGCGGCGTGCCGGTGGGCTGGGGCGACCCGATTTACGATCGGCTCGATGCGGCGATTGCGCACGCGATGATGGGCATCAACGCCGTCAAGGGTGTAGAGATCGGTGCCGGCTTTGCATGCATCGAACAACTCGGTACGTCCTCGGATGAAATGACGCCGGACGGTTTTTTGACCAACAATGCGGGCGGTGTGCTCGGCGGTATTTCCACTGGGCAGTATGTGACGGTATCGATTGCGATCAAACCGACCTCATCGATCCGCCTGGACCGCCAGACCATCGATAAAACCGGCAACCCTGTGGTGATCAATACTCACGGCCGACATGACCCGTGCGTCGGTATTCGCGCCACACCGATTGCCGAAGCCATGCTGGCGCTGGTGTTGATGGATCGCGCCTTGATTCACCGCGCACAGAATGGCGATGTGGTCGTGACCACACCACGTGTTCCCGCGCAGGCACCGGCGGAGGCGGCGGCGAGATGGAAGGCGGCTCGCACGTCTGCAAAATCGGATGATCCCGATCCAAGCGAAGCCTGAGTTCGCGGTAATACCGATCATTCGAAATACGTTTCCGCGTTTGTCGGATCGATGATGGTGAGCCCCGCCTTTCGTCTCGCGAATTTCTATTTCTGGTACTTCGCCTTCATCGGCGTGTTCGGCACCTACATCGCGCTGTATTTGCATTCGCTCGGGTACTCAGCGGCCGAAATTGCGTTGCTGATGTCGTTGCAACAGATTGTGCGCATCGTCACGCCGTTTTTTTGGGGCTGGCTCGCAGATCGCTTGCATCGGCGTACCGCGATCATCCGCGCAACGCTGGTGCTCGCCACGTTTACGTTCGCGTTGCTGTTTGTGGTGCGTGGATATGTGGCCCTGTCAATTGCGTTTGTGTTGATGTATTCGTTTTGGTCGGCCGCGCTACCGTTATTCGAAGCTTCGGTACTCGCCGCTGTCGATGGCGACTCCGGCGGCTATGCTCGCATCCGACTTTGGGGTTCGGTTGGATTCATCGTCACCGTGACGATGGCCGGTTGGGGTTTGGATCATTTGGCGATGCCCTCGTTTTTGTGGATGGTGCTCGCCATGCTGGTCATGGCGAGCTTGTCGGCGTGGTCGATTCCCGAGCATGTCGCGCATGCGGCAAGCGCCGTCGGCCGTGATTCCGTCTGGCCGATCCTGCGGCGACCGGAGGTCATGGGATGTTTTGCGGCATGCTTTCTGATGGTGGCTACACAAAGTGCTAACTTTATTTTTTACTCGATCTTGATGGTCGAGAATGGTCACAGCAAATCAACCGTCGGTATTTTATGGTCGCTCGGCGTTGTCGCCGAGATCGCGATTTTCGTCTTCCTGCCGAGGATCAATGCGCGCTTCACGCCGCAAGTGCTTTTCTCGTTCAGTTTTCTCGTGACCGCGTTTCGATATTTGCTGGTGGGTTGGTTTCCGGGTTCGCTCGCGCTGCAATTGATCGCACAAGTCGGGCACGCCTTCACCTACGGCGCGTGGCATGCGGCGACGATGGCGATGCTGCACCAATGGTTTCCCGCGCAGCTCGGCGCGCGC
>JANOKK010000651.1:0-2441 GCA_031419255.1 Betaproteobacteria bacterium | reverse complement strand
ACATCGTAGCACAATGAAAAGCGAACTCACCTATCTTATATAAGATATAAGTCTGTTGACAGCCTAGCGCTTCCAGCATAATATTTCGTCGTACCGCAGCGCAGCAATTTGAATCACTTCCCGGCAACGTTCTGGATCTGTTTTCGGACACCGTGCCACCGCTCTCAACCTCGCCGCCTATGACACCCTACCTTCGCCCCCGCCGTTCCATGCTGTACGTTCCCGGTTGTGCACCGCGATATTTGAACAAGGCGCGCACCCTCAAAGTCGATTCGTTGATTTTTGATCTTGGCGATTCGGTGTTGGTCGAGAACAAGGAATCGTCCCGCAATCAGATCGTCGACGCGATTTTGCAAGGTGGCTTCGGGCGGCGCGAGAAAGTGGTTCGCGTAAACGATCTCGATTCTATTTGGGGCGTAGATGACATTAAAGCGGTCGCCAACATCGGTGCCGACGCAATCCTGTTTCCGAATATCGAAAGCAAGACCGACGTCATCGAGGCGCTCGACGTGCTCGACCGCGCGGGCGGTTCGCGCTTGCCGATCATGGTGATGATCGAAAGTCCCATTGGCGTGTTGCGCGCCGAGGAAATCGCCGGCGCGTCCGACCGCATCGCCTGCATGATCATGGCGACCAGCGATCTGCTCACGCAATTGCACGGCAAGAAAACCCCCGACCGCCTCGCGCTGCATTATTCGCTCTCACACGTATTGCTGGCGGCACGCGCGTATAAGCGCGCGGCGGTGGATGGCATCAGCGTCGATATTAAAGACATGCACTCGTTCGAGTTGGCCTGCCGCCTCTCGCGCGATCTCGGCTTCGACGGCAAATCACTGGTGCATCCGAATCAATTGCCGTACAGCAACGATGCATTCACACCTAAGCCTTCTGAAATCGGTCTCGCCAACGAAGTCATCGAGGCGCTCACGCAGGCGCACCGTGACGGTCGTGGCACCGTCATGCTGAATGGCCGATTGGTCGAAGGACATCATGTCAATGCCGCGAAGCGTTTGCTCGCCCTGGTCGAAATGATCAGGGAGCTTGAGTCCGCCTGATCGAATTTTCATGCGCCCTCTCACCGGATATTTTTTTGAGGACTATTGCGTTGGACAAGCTTTTGTCCACGCCACGCCGCGTACGATTACTCAAGGCGATGTGGCGCTTTATCTGGCGCTGACCGGTTCGCGAAATCCCTTGCACTGCAGTGAACCATTCGCACAATCGCTGGGCTACGCGACAATGCCGGTCGATGATTTACTGGTGTTTCACATCGCGTTCGGCAAGACGGTGCCTGATATTTCTTACAATGCGGTTGCAAATCTTGGCTATGCCGACTGCCGGTTTCTAAAACCCGTTTTCATCGGTGACACCATTCGCGCGGAAACGGAAATCATCGGTCTCAAGGACAATTCCAGCGGCAAGACTGGCGTCGTTTATGTCCGCTCGAATGCGTTCAATCAACGCGAAGAGTTGGTGCTGACGTGGGTGCGCTGGGTGATGGTCAGCCGCAAAAGCGCGTCAGCGGCGCCAATTTCCGCATTGCATGGTGTGAATGAATTTTCGGCGTTTGTCGCGGCCAACGACCTCACTGCCCCGTCGTTCTTGCGACCCGCCCCGAACCCGTCTTTTGAAACGGGCGGCGAACAATTTTGGGACGACTATCAAATCAACGAATCGATCGTGCATCCCTCCGGCATGACGATTGACGAAACCGATCACACACTTGCAACCAAGCTCTATCAAAACACCGCGCGCGTGCATTTCGATTTGCATCACATGAAGGATTCGCGATTTGGGCGGCGGCTCGTGTACGGTGGCCAAGTGATTTCAATTTGCCGCGCGCTTTCATACGACGGTCTGGAAAACGCACTGTCGATTCTCGCCATCAACGGCGGCAGCCATCAGCAACCGACATTTGCGGGCGACACGCTGTATGCGGTGTCGACGCCGCTGATGAAATGGCCGCTCAATCCGCACTTCGGCGCATTGCGGGTGCAATTGTCGGGTTACAAAAGTATCGATCCGAATTCTGCCGCATTCAAGAACGTGCCCGAGGAATCCAAAGTGCTGTCGCTGGATTACACCGTGTTAGTGCCACGGCGGTAAGGGGACTCACAACATGCTTTATGTCCATTTCATTTCAACACTCCCTTTCCCCGCGAAGGCGGGGATCCAAGTTCGCGTTATTGGCACCACGAAACTTGGGCCCCCGCCTGCGCGGGGGAAGGAATCTCATTAAACAGGCTTTGATCAAACGTTCGATTGACGGAGACTCAATGAAAACTGTCCACCCCTCTCAAGCATTGTTCGCCGGTGAACGGCCCTTCCCTATCATTCCCAGTTGCGAGCATTTCGCCGGCAGCGAAAAGCTGATTGGCAAGGCGCTGGAATTGCAGGACAAGCTCGGCCCTGTTTTCGACATCACTTGCGATTGCGAAGAT
>JANOKK010000650.1:0-5065 GCA_031419255.1 Betaproteobacteria bacterium | reverse complement strand
GCCGGTCGAAGGGCGGGATGCACCGGCCCTTCGACCGGCTCAGGGCGAACGGACATTAAGCGAACCGTGTTGCGACCTAACCGCGCTTTCGCAACGCGTCTGAACGCGTGGCGGGATGCTCGGACAGCGGCGCGCGGGTGGCGTCGATGGTGCGTTGAATCGCGACATTCTTGCGCGTGACACTGAGCCCATAGAGCACGAGCACGGCGGAGATCAATCCAAAATACAAGAAGAATTCGAGATGGAATCGCGTCTTCAGGGCGAGCAACACCAACGCCCCCACCGGCACCAGGGCGAGACCAAAATAGAACTCGGGCCAATCGATGTCGGCAAGCCCCAGCGGCACTTCGCGGCTGACCGACAGGTCGCCACCGATGGCAAGCGCATGCACGCGCGCTGCCATGTTGGCACGAACAATTTTTTCCGCGACACCTCGTACGGCAAGCGTGCGCCCGCGCATCGCCATGAATCGCGCCTCCCACGCGACCGGCAGTATGATTTCCGTCTCGCCGACATAGTTCTCATGTCCCTTGCCGGTTGCTGCGGGTGCAACTCGCGCGGCACCACTCCAGGCCACCACGTCTGCGCAATATTGGCGCGATGTCATAACCGCCATCGGCAAATAGATCAGCGACAAAGTCAGAAACACGGCACCGGTGAGCAGCGTTCCCGCCTCGTCAAGGCCACGCGTCCACTGCGTGGCCATCGAGGCGACCGCCATCGCCGGCAGAAAGCAGAGGAAGAAGGTCCGTTGCCACGCGAGCCGCGGGCGGCGGCAAGCACTCAGGTATTGAAGTTCTTTCTTGTTGAGGGCGGTAGTCGGCATGGCGTGGAGGAAATGGAGGGAGCGGAGTGCGCGAATGGATTTTGATCGGGGTTGAAGTGTATTGCGTTGCGCTGGTTTTGTCCGCCGCGTGCGATTCGATCTGATTTTTCAGCGCAGTATCAGCCGCTTTCTTGTTCATCCCAATTGTGGCAAGCGACGCCACTCACTACTATTGTCTCGGCTTCATTGTTGGCGTCGCGTGCCAAATTCAAGATTAGTGCCATGACCGCGCCGTTAATCCGATTGTCTACCCGCTCGCCAAGGAGAATACGCGGTGGCTTACAACATTCTCATCATGGGTGCCTCATATGGCTCTCTGCTCGGCGCGAAACTGGTGCTGGCCGGTCACAATGTGACGCTGGTTTGTTTGCCCGCCGAAGTCGAATTGTTCAATGCCGAAGGTGCGCGTGTGCGCCTGCCGGTGAAGGGCCGCGAAGGTTTGGTTGAAATCGATTCGCGCAAAGCACCGGGCAAACTTTCGGCAGCGGGCCCGGGCGCGGTTGATCCCGCCGCGTTCGATCTGGTCGCGCTCGCCATGCAAGAGCCGCAATACGGTTCACCCGGTGTGCGCGAATTGCTGGATCGCGTCGCGGTTTCGCGCGTGCCGTGCATGTCGATCATGAATATGCCGCCGCTGCCCTACATGGCGCGCATTCCGGGCATCTCATTGGATGCCTGCCGAAGCGCATACACCGACCCCGCCGTTTGGGACAAATTCGATCCGGACATGATGACGCTGTGCAGCCCCGACGCGCAGGCGTTTCGCCCGCCCGAGGATAAAGTCAATGTGTTGCAAGTCCGACTGCCGACCAATTTCAAATCAGCGCGATTTGTCTCAGATGTACATACGGCGATGCTGCGCAACCTCGAGGCCGATATCGAGGCCGTGCGCTTCGATACTGCCGACGGGCCAATTGAATTGCCGGTCAAATTGAGAGTGCATGAATCGGTGTTCGTGCCGCTCGCCAAATGGAGCATGTTGATGGCGGGCAACTATCGCTGCATACAGAAAGATTCGATGCGTCCGATCAAGGAAGCGGTTCACGGCAATATCGAAGAATCGCGCGCGGTATATCGGTGGGTGGCAGAATTGTGCATATCACTCGGCGCGTCGGCAAACGACTTGGTGCCCTTCGAGAAATACGCCAACGCCGCCACCGGCCTCGCGAACCCGTCATCGGCGGCGCGCGCGCTGTTTGGCGGCGCCCACAATATCGAGCGGGTGGATCGTTTGGTGCAGGCCGTCGCGGTGCAAAAAGGCATGCAGAACGCCGTGATCGATGACATGGTGGCGATGGTGGATGCGCGTCTGGAAATTAACCGCACCAACGGCTAGTGTCGATTGCGAAACACTATCACTGGCGCGGCGTTTCAGGCTATTGCGGTTAGCCAAAGGATGATCAACAAACGTAATTTCCGAATCATCTTTTACGACTTTCAGAGTTCGCCGCGAATCATCGGCAACCGCGCCTCATTCGCCTCAAGTGCCGCCGAGTATTCGAGGATTCTTGCGGTCTCGCGCGCGACATCCGTGCCAAGAAATTTTTCAATCAGGTACAACGTCATGTCGATGCAAAGCGTGACGCCGCCGCCAGTGAGGATCGGGCCGCAATCGATGAGACGCGCATCGAGCACCTGAATCGCGGGATACCGTTGGCGCATCAATGTCAACGGTGAAATTTCCGCACCAAACGCTTCCCGTTTGGTGGTTGCGCGCTTGCCATCGAGCAACCCGCTCGCCGCGAGAATCATGCCGCCGGTGCAAACTGCAGCGACAGTGATATCGCGGCTGTAACGACGAACAAAATCAAGTGTGGTCGCCGTCCCGGATTGCAGCTGCCAGCCCGGCCCGCCGGTGATGATCAATGCGTCGGCGACCGGCGCATCGGCATAGCCATAATCGGCCAGTACGCGCAACCCATTGGCGAGGTCGACGATCCCGGCGCGTTCGGCAACGGTGAACATTTCGATTTGCGGTGCCACGCGGCGCGCCATCGACAATACGCCATAGGTGGCAAGATCGATCGGCTCGGTACCTTCGTAGATCAGGATGGCGACGCGCATGAAATTCCCCCGGAAAAGACTTGATATCTTGCCATGCCAATGGTGCCAACGTGCGTTTGACAGTGTGACGATGTGGGGGCAAAATTTGGATTCGTGGCAATGGGCAGAGTTTGGTATTCAACAACTTGGGAGAAGCGTGATGGCAATCGACAAGAAAGCAGGTGAAGGCAAGATTCCGGCGGCAGCTTCGACGGCATCGCGCAGAACGTTTCTCGGTGGCGCTGCGTCCGGTGCCGGAATAGCCTTGGCGGGATTTCCGATGATTGCCAAGGCACAAAGTGCTGCGATCACACTGAAATTCCAAAGCACCTGGCCGGTGAAATTCATCTACCACGAGTTCGCCATCGATTGGACCAAGAAAGTGGCCGAACTTTCCGGTGGGCGGCTCAAGATCGAGATGCTGCCCGCGGGTGCCGTGGTACCCGGATTGCAACTCGTGGACGCCGTCAGCAAAGGCGTGCTGGATGGCGGGCACGGGCTTGCCGGCTTCTGGTTCGGCAAGAACAGTGCATTTGGCCTGTACGGCGCGGGGCCTGATTTTGGTATGGATTCGACGCAACTGCTCGCGTGGGTCGAGTATGGCGGCGGCAAAGAATTGTTTGCTGAAATTCAGGCGGCCGCGCAATTGGATTTAGTGAGCTTTCTGTACGGGCCGGTGCCGTGCGAGCCGATGGGCTGGTTCAAGAAACCGATCCGCACTGTGGCCGATTTGAAAGGCATGAAATTTCGCACCGCCGGTCTCGCGGTCGACATGTTCAACGAACTCGGCATGTCGACCGTGCAAATGGCACCGGCCGATATCGTCCCGGCGATCGATCGCGGCGTGCTCGATGGTGCCGAATTTGCAAGTGCCACCGATGACCGCATCATGGGCTTTCCGGATGTCGCGAAATATTATTTGCAACAGAGTTATCACATGTCGAACAATTTCTGCGAAATGATGATCAACAAGAAAAAATACGACGCACTGCCGGAAGAAATGAAAATCATCATGAAACATGTGAGCCACGCCGCCAGTGCGGATATGGAGTGGAAGAGCATGCACCGCATGTCGCAGGATTACATCGAGCTGCAAACCAAGCAAGGTGTGAAGGCCTACATCACACCGAGGCCGATTCTCGATGCGCAATTGAAAGCCTGGGACAAAGTGATTGCGAAACGCTCTGGCGAAAATCCGTTGTTCGCGAAAGTCATCGCCTCGCAAAAGGCCTGGGCCAAGCGGGTGATGTATTGGAAGAACGATATTCAAGTCGATCGCAAGGTCGCCTACGCGCATCACTTTGGCAAAGGCATGCCGACCGCGTAGTTTCAAGATCGAATTCAAAGGAGAAAACCCATGGCACGTGCCGCAACGATCAAACCGAATGCCAAACCCGAACGCCTGCACGGTCACCTTGAACCGACGCCGGATGGCTCTGTTTACGTGAACCCTGCCGCGATGCAATGGAAGCCATCGCAGTTTGAGGGCATCGAAATCAAAGTGCTGTACGAAGACAAAACGCGCGGCGAGATGACATGTCTGTTGAAATGGCAGCCGGGCACGACGCTGCCGTTTCACAAGCATCCGGAAATCGAACAGAGCTACGTGCTGTCAGGATCATTCTCCGATCACGACGGCATCGCGCGTACCGGCGAATACGTGTGGCGCAAACCTACCTCGATGCACGAAACCCACAGCGCAGAAGGCTGTGTTATTTTGGCTGTTTACCGGAAGCCGAATATTTTCCGTAACAGCG
Source organism: Betaproteobacteria bacterium (assembly GCA_031419255.1). GTDB lineage: Bacteria > Pseudomonadota > Gammaproteobacteria > Burkholderiales > Usitatibacteraceae > UKL13-2. The sequence goes on along the minus strand of JANOKK010000650.1, from coordinate 439 downwards.
CGGGATTCGAACCGGGCGGCAAACGCGTGAAAACCGATCGTGCGCCGACGACGTTTGATGCGAAAGCGAAGATCACAACGAAAGCAGTCGTCAAGGTGCCGGCGAAAGTGAAGGCGAAGGCAGGCGCGAAAGTGAAAGCCTAGCCGCCTGCCGGACTGCAGGTATCGAAGGGCGGCGTGCAGCCCTTCGATACCTCAGGGCGAATGGCGCATTGAAACTATCCGGGTTCTGGACGAATTCGTCTCGCGCTTTTTCCCGGTCGTTTTTTTGGTCGCCGCGCGCAACGCTGCCGCGACTCCGAGATTCGCCCACTCGCGCATCAGTGCGGGGTTTTCCAGTGCCTCTTCAGGACATTGGTAGTAACTCATTGCCACGACCTTCGCCTTGTTCTTCGATTCATACAAGAATGGTTTCAATTGGCGCGAATCGAATTCATTTC
>JANOKK010000649.1:0-3112 GCA_031419255.1 Betaproteobacteria bacterium | reverse complement strand
ATTCGGCGATCCGCTTGATAGCAAGAACGACATGGGCTCCGTCATCGACGAGACCGCCGCGCGATTGTTCGAGTCGCGCGTCAATGAAGCGGTCAGCGCCGGTGCACGACTGCTGGTGGGCAATCAGCGCGATGGCGCACTCTATTCACCGACGGTGCTCGACAGGGTTCGCCCGGAAATGACGGTGGTGCGCGAGGAAACTTTCGGGCCAGTGTCGCCGATCATCACGTTTGCCAATATTGACGAGGCGATTCAAATATCCAACGGTACCGCGTATGGATTGTCGTCATCGGTCTGCACCAACCGTCTCGATTACATCACCCGTTTCGTCGCGGAATTACATGTCGGCTCGGTCAATATTCGCGAAGTACCGGGATATCGGCTGGAGCTCACGCCGTTCGGCGGCATCAAGGACTCAGGTCTCGGTTACAAAGAAGGCGTGCAGGAAGCCATGAAGAGTTTCACCAACACCAAAACCTATTCGTTGCCATGGTGACCGCCGCGCAGCTTCTTCTATGCAACATTTGCTGAATCTGTTCGCGGCCATAGCCCTGCTGGTCTGGGGTACGCACATTGTGCGCACCGGCATCCTGCGCGTGCTCGGCGGCAATCTGCGGCGCGTACTTTCCAACAGCGTACGAAATCGTGTGAGCGCGGCAGTGGCCGGGCTTGGCGTAACCGCACTCGTGCAAAGCAGTGCAGCCACCGGATTGATTGTTTCCTCGTTCGTCGCACAAGGCGTTGTCACACTTTCGGCGGCGCTCGCGATCATGCTGGGTGCGGACATCGGCACCAGCCTCATGGCGGTCGCGTTTTCGTTCGACTTGTCGTGGCTTTCACCGCTGCTGATTTTCACCGGCGTGGTGTTGTTCATTTCGCGGCAAGCGACGCCCACCGGCCAGGTGGGCCGCGTGCTGATCGGTCTCGGCCTCATCATCCTCGCGTTGCAATTGATCGTGCAGGCGACTCAGCCGTTGATGCAATCGGCGGGCGTGAAAGTGATGCTGGGTTCACTCACCAGCGACGTGCTGCTCGACATAACTGTCGGTGCGGCGCTCACGCTGCTCGCCTATTCCAGCCTCGCGATCGTGTTGCTGACCGCCACCCTCGCGGCATCAGGCGTGATTCCCATCGAAGTCGCGATGGGTCTGGTGCTGGGTGCCAATCTTGGCAGCGGCGTCCTCGCCTTGATTACTACGGCGAAATCACCGATCGACGCGCGCCGCGTGCCGATGGGAAATTTCTTTTTCAAGCTTGCGGGCTGCCTGGTGGTGGCCCCTTTTATCGGATTGATTCTGCGCGAAATTCCCGCGATGCGCATACATCCGCAGCAATCGGTGGTGCTGTTTCACTTGGCGATGAATGTCATGATCGCACTGGCTTTCTTGCCGTTCATCGAGATAGTCGCGCGGCGGATTGAAAAGTGGTGGCCGACGCCAGACAAGTCCGGAAACAATGGCCGCCCGCGCCATTTGGACGCCGCCGCGCTGGCAACACCTTCCCTCGCGATCTCGTGCGCCGCGCGCGAAGCGTTGCATCAGGCCGACGTGGTCGAAACCATGTTGAAGGGCATCCTTCCCGTAATCCGCAACAATGACCTGAAACTCGCGGAAGAGTTACGCAAACTTGATGACACGGTCGATGAGCTGTACTCGGCCATCAAGTATTACATGACCAAAATTTCGCGCGAAGCATTGGAGGAAAAGGAAAGCCGCCGCTGGACCGACATTATTTCATTCACCATCAATATGGAGCAGATCGGAGACATCATCGAGCGCGTGCTGATCGATATCGAAGACAAGAAAATCAAACCGCAACGCAATCTGTCGGAAGCAGGAATGGCGGAAATCTGCGAGTTGCATACCCGCCTGATCGACAATCTGCGCCTCGGCATGGGCGTGTTTCTCAATGGCAATCTGCGCGATGCGCAGCAATTGCTGGAAGAAAAGGCGCGCTTTCGCGATCTTGAGCGCAGCTACGCCACCGCGCACCTGGCGCGCCTTTCCGACAACACGGCATCCAGCATTGAAACCAGTTCGCTGCATATCGATCTCATCAGCGAACTGCGGCGCATCAATTCACTGATCTGCTCACTCGCGTACCCAATACTGGAAACTGCCGGTGTCCTGGCCACCAGTCGGTTGAAAAAAACTGCGGACTAGGCGATGGACCACGGACTCTCGCTCGCCGATTTCGAATCCTTGTACGCGCAGCACGGCGCGCGCCAGTACAGCGGCGAGCCGGTCACGCAATTGCAACATGCCCTGCAGACGGCGTGGTTCGCGGAGCAGGAAGGCGCGAACGATGAATTGGTCACCGCATCGCTATTGCACGATCTTGGTCACATGCTCAACGATCAGGGTGAAACGCCCACTTTGCGCGGGGTCGATGATGTTCACCAATATTTCGCACTGCCGTTCTTGCGCGGCTTGTTTCCGGACGCGGTGTTGAATGCGATCAAGTTGCACGTCGATGCGAAGCGCTATTTGTGTCGGATGCATTCCGGCTATTGGGATGCATTGTCGGAAGATTCAAAACGGAGTTTGCAATTGCAGGGCGGCATTTATTCGACCGAAGAATGCGAAATATTTATTACGCAGGCAGATGCTGCGGATGCGATCCGTTTGCGTCAATGGGATGATCGTGCCAAGCAAGTCGATTTGATCACGCCGCCGCAGGCGTATTTTCTGGCAAGGGCGGAAGCGTGCGCCACTGCAACGTAACCATCTATTGGCTAATTCCATTTCCATTTCAATAGTGCAATGTCATCCTGAGCGGCCTTTAGCCCCGGATGACAATAGTATTTCCGGGCGGCCACAACGACATGCCCGTAAAAAATACAAGCACGCCAAATGACCCTAGCCCTCACCCTGCCCGTCACCCTCGCCGTCCTTTTCGGTGCGCTGCTGCACGCGTCATGGAACGCGCTCATCAAATCTTCGACCGACAAATCGCTCGACACGGCGCTAATCCACGTGATGGGCACCGTGTTGGGTTTACCGCTCCTGCTGCTGGTCGGTCTGCCACCGATCGATTCCATGCCCTATCTGGTGGCATCGATTGTCATCCACATCGGCTACTACATCGCACTGGCGGGTGCCTACAAACACGG
>JANOKK010000648.1:0-1210 GCA_031419255.1 Betaproteobacteria bacterium | reverse complement strand
TTTCTTTGTTTTAAAACGGCAAACGGTTTTCCAGCGATTGGAGAGCAAACTTATTGCCTGATTTTACCACGCGAAAGTCCTTGGATTTGGCAAAATTAATTTTAAGCTGTTGATTATTTGAATTTTTTTATTTTTTGAATGTGCGCCTAAAAAAGTCGGCATTTTAGTGGGTGCACAATGATGAATTGTTGGCACGGCAGTTGCTTAGTTACCTTGCCAACACGTTTCGGCGCGTTTGACACCAACCTAACTAGTTATGGAGAATTCAATGAAGAAAGCAATTCAAAAGGGTTTTACCCTTATCGAGCTGATGATCGTGGTCGCAATTATCGGTATTTTGGCTGCTATCGCCATTCCGCAGTATCAGGATTACATCACCCGCGCCAAGTGGCAGGATAACGTTGCGCAAGTGGCTGCATTCAAGACGGCGATCGCTGAGTGTATTCAAAACAATGCCGGCGTTTTGCTCGGTCTGTGCGATACGCAGGCTTTGGTTGTGGCGGCGACCGGTGCGGTGTTCCCTACGCCCGTCAAAGAGCTTTCAGCGGCCGCATATACGGCAACGGGTTTGCTGTTGACCGGTACGTCATCTGTTAAGTCTTGCACCGTCAATATCATGCCTGTACCTAGCGCGACGTCGGTGACTTTTACTTTCACCACCGGCGGCACAGGTTGCGGCAAAGCGCAAACAGGCTTCTAATTGCGCAGCACAGATTGAAGCTTAAGCAGAACGAGGGCCACGTCAATGTGACGTGGCCCTTTTCCTTTACTGCAACCGCTGCACCCCCAACACCCGAATCGCCAACCCATTCGACATGAACGAATGGTAGTACTCAAGATTATTGAGTTCGTCCGACCCAAGCTCAAACGGCTCCGCTCCGATTCTCCGCATGCAATGTTGATACTGCCGTTGCAGGCTACGCACAATGCCACCCGGCTCCAATCGGACGGGCACGAAGGGGTCCGGGCACGAAGGGGTCGCGCACGCGAAGGGGTCGCACGAAGGGGTCAGGTCTTTCATCAGGGTCCACGAAGGGGTCAGGTCTTTCATTATCACATCCACCCATGTTATCCTTCGTAGACCATGGCCCGCCCACTACGACTTGAACTTGCCGGAGCGCTCTACCACGTTACTTCCCGTGGAGATGGGCGCGAGGACATCTATCTTTCGGATGAAGATCGCATTGCCTGGCTGGAAACGCTTGCGCAG
>JANOKK010000647.1:0-6748 GCA_031419255.1 Betaproteobacteria bacterium | reverse complement strand
CCGTTGGAATGTACTCACCGGTGTGAACACGTTGTTCAATACGCTGTTGAACGCGCCGGGTTTCGACAAGATTGACTTCAGCGGCTTGAAGCTCGCGCTGGGCGGCGGCATGGCGGTGCAACGCGCGGTCGCCGAGCATTGGAAAGCAGTGACGGGAAAAGCACTGATCGAAGCTTATGGCTTGACCGAGACTTCGCCTGCCGCATGCGTCAATCCGATGACGCTGGATAATTTCAACGGCTGCATCGGGTTGCCAATTTCGTCCACGATCATGACCATCCGCGACGACGATGAAAATATCCTGCCGCCCGGCGAGCGCGGTGAAATCTGTATTGAAGGCCCGCAAGTAATGCAGGGCTACTGGCAGCGCCCCGAAGAAACCGCGCAGGTAATGGCGAGCGATGGCGCATTCAAGACCGGTGATATCGGCATCATGGACGAACGAGGCTTTTTCAAAATCGTCGACCGGAAGAAAGACATGATTCTGGTTTCCGGATTTAATGTTTATCCGAACGAAATCGAAGACGTAGTGGCGTCCTGCGTGGGCGTGCTGGAGGTTTGCGCAGTGGCGGCACCCGACGAAAAATCGGGCGAAGTGGTGCGGGTGGTGATCGTGAAAAAAGATCCCGCACTCACGAAAGTAATCGTCATGGAGCACTGCAAGTTGAATCTGACCGGATACAAATTGCCGCGCATTGTCGAATTCTGGGATGAGCTGCCAAAGACCAATGTCGGCAAGGTATTGCGGCGTGAAGTGAAAAACACGCCTGTCAAAAAGTAGTTCTGCGTCGCGATGCAAAATTCAGCCGACGCCAACGCACGGATGCGCGAGAACATTCAGGCGCGGACCGGAAAAACGTTCGCTGCCTGGATCGACATCGCGCGCAAACTTGGAACCGCGAATCATGCCGACGTGGTTGCGTATCTGAAAAGCGCCGGGCGAATGAGCCACGGCTACGCCAATATGATTGCGCATGATGCGCGCCGCCCCGATACCGTCGGCGAAGAGGATCCGATCGATGCGTTGTTCGCCGGTGCGAAAGTCAATCTGCGACCGATTTATACGGCGATCACGAAGACGGTCGGCACGTTTGGGCATGACATCGAACTCGCGCGCAAAAAAACCTGCGTGAGTCTGCGGCGCAAGAAGCAATTCGCGTTGCTGGAGCCGTCAACGCCGACGCGGCTCGACATCGGCCTCAATCTCTCCGGCATGACGCCTGAAGGGCGATTGGAGGCGGCAGGGACGTGGAATGGCATGGTCAGCCATCGTGTGCGCATCGGCAGCATCGATGACTTTGATCTCGACGTGAAACGCTGGCTGAAGCAGGCTTACGATCTGGCGGTATAAGTGTGCCTGGCCATGGCATTGGTCGTTTTTCCCTCGGAAAAATAATTTCTGGCCACGTTTTTGTCGGCAACTCGAATGCCAACCGGTCGCCAGGTAAATGTCGTTAACCGGCGAAAAAATTCTTCACCTTGTCCATGAAACTTTTCGCGCGCGGATTGTGCCGATCGCCGTCTTTCTTGTTGATCTCTTCGAGTTCGCGCAACAATTCTTTCTGTCGATCAGTGAGGCGCACCGGCGTCTCAACAACGACATGGCACATCAAGTCACCAGCGGAGGTCTGACGTACCGGGCGGATGCCCTTGCCACGTAGCCGGAATACCTGTCCGCTTTGTGTCTCAGCGGGAATCTTGATCTTCGCTTCGCCGTCCAGCGTCGGAATGTGTATATCGCCACCGAGTGCCGAGATGGTGAAACTGATCGGCATTTCGCAATGCAGGTCCGCGCCTTCACGCTGGAATACTGCGTGAGGTTTTAATTGAACGACCACATACAAATCGCCGGGCGGGCCACCATTCATCCCGGCTTCGCCTTCGCCAGAGAGACGGATGCGATCACCATCGTCAACGCCGGAGGGAATTTTCACCGACAGCGTTTTGTGATTCTTGATACGTCCGCTGCCGCTACACGGCGCGCACGGATCTGCAATGACCTTACCGTTGCCGTGACAGGTCGGGCAGGTTTGTTGAATGGAAAAAAAGCCCTGCTGCATGCGTACCTGCCCCTGACCATTGCAGGTGTGACACGTTTTTGGCTGGGTGCCGGGCTTGGCACCGGTGCCTTTGCAGGTCGCGCACTCATCCAGACTTGGGATGCGAATCTTGGTTTCGGTGCCACGAGCGGCCTGCTCAAGCGTGATGTCCATGTTGTACCTGAGATCGGCACCGCGATACACCTGTTGGCCGCCACGTCCACCACGACCGCCAAAAATTTCGCCAAAGATATCGCCGAACGCTTCCGAGAAACCGCCCATTCCTTCGCCACCCGGCCCGCCACCGCCTTGCGGGTTAATGCCGGCGTGACCATAGGCATCATAGGCGCGACGTTTATCCGGTTCAGAGAGAATTTCGTAGGCGCTTTTCGCTTCCTTGAATTTTTCTTCGGAGTCTTTGCTATCGGGATTGCGATCCGGATGGTATTTCATCGCGAGTTTGCGATAGGACTTTTTGATGTCCTCATCGCTCGCATCGCGATTGACGCCAAGGATGTCGTAGAGGTCTTTTTTGTTTGCCATGTTTACTTGTTCCGTGACGGGGTGATTCGCGACAGCATGTTTCGCAACAGTTAATGCGCAACGGGTGACAGAGCCGGTTGCTCGTCACCCGTTGTGCAACTTCTGTTACCGCTCCATTACTTTTTGTCTTTGACTTCCGTGAATTCGGCGTCGACGACATTGCCCATGTCTTTCTCTTTGGTCTGGCCCGCGCCGTCACTACCCGCCGCACCGCCACCGGCCGAACCTGCTGCGCCGGCACCTGCTGCCGCCGCGTCCGCTTGCGCCTTGGCCTGCATGTCGGCGTACATTTTCTCACCGAGTTTTTGCGACGCTTTGCCGAGGGTTTCCGACTTCGCTTCAATCTCGGCTTTGTCGTTGCCTTTCAAGGATTCTTCCAATTCCTTGCTGGCGGTTTCAATCGCGGCTTTTTCGGCAACATCGATTTTGTCGCCATATTCCGCCAGCGATTTCTTGGTCGAATGCACCAGTGCATCACCGGTATTGCGCGCGTTCACCAGTTCCAGTGCTTTTTTGTCTTCGTCGGCATTGGCTTCGGCGTCCTTCACCATGCGCTGAATTTCTTCCTCGTTCAGGCCGGAATTTGCTTTGATAGTGATCTTGTTTTCCTTGCCGGTGGCTTTGTCCTTGGCATGAACGTGCATGATGCCGTTGGCGTCAATGTCAAAGGTCACTTCGATTTGCGGCATACCGCGCGCCGACGGTGGAATACCTTCAAGATTGAATTGTCCCAGTGATTTGTTGCCGGTTGCCAATTCGCGCTCGCCCTGCAATACATGGATGGTCACCGCCGATTGATTGTCGTCGGCCGTCGAGAAAACCTGCGATGCCTTGGTTGGAATCGTGGTGTTTTTCTTGATCAACTTGGTGGCAACACCGCCGAGTGTTTCGATACCGAGCGAGAGTGGCGTCACGTCGAGCAGCAACACATCTTTCACGTCGCCCTTCAACACGCCGCCCTGAATGGCGGCACCGACGGCCACCGCTTCATCCGGATTCACGTCCTTGCGCGGCTCGCGACCGAAAATCTCTTTCACTTTTTCCTGCACCTTCGGCATGCGTGTCTGCCCGCCGACCAGAATCACGTCGGCGATGTCGGCAATTTTCACGCCGGCATCCTTGATCGCGGTGCGGCAAGGTTCAATGGTGCGTTCGATCAATTCATCGACCAGCGATTCAAATTTAGCCCGCGTCAATTTGATGGCCAAGTGTTTCGGGCCATTGGCGTCCGCCGTGATGTACGGCAAATTGACTTCAGTTTGTTGCGACGACGAAAGCTCAATCTTCGCTTTCTCGGCCGCTTCCTTCAGGCGTTGCAGGGCGAGCACGTCTTTCTTCAGGTCAATGCCCTGATCTTTCTTGAATTCATCGCACAAATAATCCATCAGGCGTTGATCAAAATCTTCGCCGCCAAGGAACGTATCGCCGTTGGTTGACAGCACTTCAAACTGATGCTCGCCTTCAACGGACGCGATTTCGATAATCGAAATATCGAACGTGCCACCGCCGAGATCATAGACCGCGATTTTGCGGTCGCCTTCCTGCTTATCCATGCCAAACGCCAACGCGGCGGCGGTCGGTTCGTTAATGATGCGTTTGACTTCAAGCCCGGCAATGCGGCCTGCATCTTTGGTGGCTTGCCGCTGGCTATCGTTAAAGTACGCGGGCACCGTGATGACGGCTTCGGTGACTTCCTCGCCGAGATAATCTTCCGCCGTTTTTTTCATCTTGCGCAAAACTTCTGACGATACTTGCGGTGGCGCCATTTTCTTTCCGTTGACTTCAACCCAAGCGTCGCCGTTGTCGGCCTTGAAGATGCGGTAAGGCATCATGTTGATGTCTTTTTGCACTTCTTTTTCTTCAAAGCGCCGACCGATCAGGCGTTTGACCGCATACAGCGTGTGCTTCGGGTTGGTGACGGCCTGGCGCTTGGCCGAAGCGCCGACCAGCACTTCGCCGTCGTCCTGATAAGCGACGATCGATGGCGTGGTGCGCGCGCCTTCGGAATTTTCAATGACTTTAGGAACGCCGCCTTCCATGATGGACACGCAGCTATTGGTGGTTCCCAAGTCGATACCGATGATTTTTCCCATGATGCTTCCCCTGAATTTGTGTGGTTACTGTTGTTCTGTATGTAGTGCCTGGAACCGGAATTTCAAGAATTATTCGGCGGATTCTGCGCCAACCGATTTTTCCTTGGCGACCGCCACCAGCGCCGGACGAAGCACGCGGTCATGCAATAGGTAACCTTTTTGCATCACGTTCACGACCGTGTTCGGCACTTGATCGGATTCAAGCGCGGCAATTGCCTGATGCCGAGTGGGATCAAACTTGGCCCCGGTCGGATTTTCTTCCTTGATCGAGAATTTTTCAAAGACGTTGGTGAGCTGGCGCGCGGTCAATTCGACACCGGTCTTGAAGGATTCCACCGAGGTATTCTCGACCACCAGCGCAGCATCCATACTGTCCTTGACGGCGAGCAGCGCCTCGGCAATTTTTTCCACGCCGAATTTTTGCGCCTTCAACACATCTTCGGCAGATCGGCGGCGCACGTTTTCCATTTCCGCCTTGGCGCGCAGAAACTGATCGAAATTTTCCTGCGCTTTGGTTTGGCTTTCAGCCAATGCGGCTTCAAGCTCTGCGATGCGCTCCAGCGGTAGCTTGGGCGTGACTGTATTCGTTGAATTTGGCGCAACCGGCTCTGCCGGCGCAACGTCGACGTCAGGCGTCGCGTGCTGGGTCGGATCGGACATCTAAAACTCCAGAAAAAACAAGGTCATGCAGGAGCTATGGGCATTCGCTTGTTTTTCAAGTCGCGGCGACGAAAATAGCAGAATTATTTGTTATTTTTGCCCGAGATCAGCCAACTGGAGATGATGGTGATGATGCTGAACAAGACCGAACCGATTAGTGCCGCCATGAAACCGCTGACCGTAAAACCCTTCACCACTTCCGCAACAAACCAGAACAGGAAGGCGTTGATCACAAAGATGAAGAGTCCCAGCGTGAGTACTGTCACCGGTAGGGTCAATAGCACCAATATCGGTCGGATCAGCGCATTAACCAGACCGAGCACTAATGCGGCGATCAATGCTTCGAGCATTCCCGCCACTTGCACACCGGGATAAAGATACGCGACCAGCATCAGGGCAAGCGCGTTAATGAACCAACGAATGATGATTGACATGTTTTCGAGTGATTGTTCTAAACAAAACGCGATAATAGCCCCATTCGCCCTTTTCAACGAAGCCGACAAAAAATATGAGCGTCATTGCCGCGCAAAAACGCATCTCCATTCCCGACCTTCGAGGCATGAAAGGCCCGGGGCGAGTCGTCATGCTTACCGCATATACCAAGCCGATGGCGCAATGGCTTGATCCGCATTGCGATGTATTGCTGGTGGGCGATTCATTGGCGATGGTGGTGTACGGGATGGAAAACACGCTCAACCTTTCGCTGGACACGATGATCGCGCACACCCGCGCCGTGATGCGTGGTTCGCAGCGCGCGGCGGTGCTGCTGGATATGCCGTTCGGCAGCTATCAGGAGTCGAAAGAAGTCGCCTACCGAAATTGCGCGCGAGCGATGGCCGAATCGGGCGCGCAGGGTTTGAAGCTGGAAGGCGGCGCGGAATTGGTTGAGACGGTCGAATTTCTGGTCGCACGCGGTTTGCCGATCATGCCGCATATCGGCCTGATGCCGCAGCGCGTGCATGAGATGGGCGGCTTCAAGGCGCAGGGGCGTGAAGAAGATGCACTGAAAAAGTGGACTGGAATCGCCAAGCAATTTGAAGACGCCGGCGCGTTTTCGGTGTTGGTCGAAGGCACTGTCGAGCCGGTTGCGCGCGCGGTGGCGGAATCATTGAAAGTACCGGTAATCGGCATCGGCGCGTCGCCCGCCTGCGATGGGCAAGTGCTGGTGACGGAAGATATTCTCGGCCTGTTCGCTGATTTCACGCCGAAATTCGCGAAGCGTTATGCGGACATTGGCAAGGCGGTTTCAGACGCGGCGGCGGCGTATTCGGCTGAAGTGCGAGGCGGGAAATTCCCGGGATTGGAGCACTGCTTTGGGGTGAGGAAGGCGTAGTACCAAATTCACTTCATTCGTGAATCGTCAACCTGAGCGACGCAAAGGATCTTGCGATGCCGAGATCCTTCGCTTCGCTC
>JANOKK010000646.1:0-6105 GCA_031419255.1 Betaproteobacteria bacterium | reverse complement strand
TGAAAAGGGCCTGCGTGAAACGTTGCCGGCTGGCGTGCTCGCCGGCTATCCGGTGGTCGACGTGAAAGTAACGTTGCATTACGGCTCTTATCACGACGTTGACTCGAACGAGAACGCGTTCAAGATGGCAGCCTCGATGGGCTTCAAGGACGGCATGCGTAAAGCGCAGCCCGTTCTACTCGAGCCAATGATGGCTGTCGAGGTTGAGACGCCGGAAGATTACGCCGGTACCGTGATGGGCGATTTGTCCTCACGCCGCGGCATGGTTCAAGGCATGGACGATATTTCGGGTGGTGGCGGCAAGGTCATCAAAGCCGAAGTGCCATTGTCCGAGATGTTTGGCTATTCGACGTCGCTGCGTTCTGCGACACAGGGCCGTGCAACCTACACGATGGAATTCAAGCATTACACCGAAGCGCCGAAGCATGTGGCTGAAGCCATCATCAACGCCAAAAAATAATTCCTGGCGCATACATTCAATACGACATTGACAAGGTAGATAAAAATGGCAAAAGGCAAGTTTGAGCGGACCAAGCCACACGTAAACGTGGGCACGATTGGACACGTGGATCACGGCAAGACGACGCTGACGGCGGCGATGACGATGGTACTGGCGAAGAAATACGGTGGCGAAGCACGCGCGTACGACCAGATCGACGCCGCCCCGGAAGAAAAAGCCCGCGGCATCACTATCAACACCGCCCACGTCGAATACGAAACCGCCAACCGCCACTACGCCCATGTGGATTGCCCCGGCCACGCCGACTACGTGAAAAACATGATCACCGGTGCCGCCCAGATGGACGGTGCCATTCTGGTCTGCTCGGCTGCCGACGGCCCGATGCCACAAACGCGCGAACACATCCTGCTCGCCCGTCAGGTCGGCGTGCCCTACATCGTCGTCTTCATGAACAAATGCGACATGGTCGACGACGCCGAATTGCTCGAACTGGTCGAAATGGAGCTGCGTGAACTACTCTCCAAATACGAATTCCCCGGCGACGACATCCCCTTCATCAAAGGCAGCGCGTTAAAAGCCATGGAAGGCGATACCGGCGAAATGGGCGAAGGCGCCATCATGAAGCTGGCCGAAGCACTCGACACCTACATCCCGCAACCCAAGCGAGCCCTCGACGGCGCGTTCCTGATGCCGGTTGAAGACGTATTCTCGATTTCCGGACGCGGCACGGTTGTGACTGGCCGTATCGAGCGCGGCATCGTCAAAGTTGGCGAAGAGATCGAAATCATCGGTCTGAAACCGACACTCAAGACCATCTGCACCGGCGTTGAAATGTTCCGTAAGCTGCTCGACCAAGGTCAGGCGGGCGACAACGTCGGCGTCTTGCTACGCGGCACCAAGCGCGAAGAAGTCGAGCGCGGCCAAGTCTTGGCCAAGCCAGGCAGCATCACCCCGCACACCGACTTTGAAGCCGAGATCTACGTTCTGTCGAAAGACGAAGGTGGCCGTCACACGCCATTCTTCAACGGCTACCGTCCCCAGTTCTACTTCCGCACCACCGACGTGACGGGTGCCTTGCAACTGCCGGCCGGCACCGAGATGGTGATGCCGGGCGACAACGTCAAGATCGTGGTGCAGTTGATCGCGCCGATTGCGATGGAAGACGGGCTGCGCTTCGCGATCCGCGAAGGCGGACGTACCGTCGGCGCGGGTGTGGTGTCGAAGATTATCAAGTAATCGCCACGCAAGCAAAATTTAAACAAGCAAACCGTAACTACCCGGTCGCGAACAGCGGCTAAAAGGAATCGAGATGGCAACAGCACAACTCGCGAAGCAAAAAATTCGTATTCGCCTCAAGGCCTTCGACTATCGGCTGATCGATCAGTCTGCCGCCGAGATCGTCGAAACCGCGAAGCGCACCGGCGCCGTCGTCACGGGCCCGGTTCCGCTGCCGACTAAAATTGAGCGCTTCGACGTTCTGCGTTCGCCGCACGTGAACAAGACTTCGCGCGACCAATTTGAAATTCGCACCCACCTGCGGTTGATGGACATCATCGACCCGACAGACAAGACGGTCGATGCGCTCATGAAGCTGGATCTTCCGGCCGGCGTGGACGTTGAAATCAAGCTGTAAAGTATTGATAAATATTGAAATGGCGGCTATAATCGCGCCTCTTTGCCGCTAGGGACATATAGATCCCGGCAAAAAAGTAGTTAGCAGCAATAGGTCGTACCGAAAAGGTACATTTGAATTGTTGGCCAATAGTAGCCGACACCCGGATCGCGACGGCATGTTCGTTGTTCTTCGGGCTAATTAGAAAGGATGCAAGATGAGTCTTGGTCTCGTCGGCCGGAAGGTCGGCATGACTCGCATTTTCGCGGACGATGGCACTGCCATTCCCGTGACTGTGTTGGACGTGTCGAACAACCGCATTACCCAAATCAAGACCCCCGACACCGATGGCTATTCGGCCGTGCAAGTTGCATATGGCACGCGTCGCGCATCGCGGGTGGCCAAGGCGCAAGCCGGTCACTATGCGAAAGCCGGTGTTGAAGCGGGATCGATCTTGAATGAATTCACCACTACTCCGGAAAAACTCGCCGAACTCAAAGTCGGCTCGAACCTGTCCGTGGAAATGTTCGCCGTTGGCCAAAAGGTCGATGTGTCGGGTACCACGCTGGGTAAGGGTTTCTCCGGAGTCATCAAGCGCCATCATTTCTCCTCGAATCGCGCATCGCACGGTAACTCCAAGTCGCATAATGTGCCTGGCTCCATCGGCATGGCGCAGGATCCGGGTCGCGTGTTTCCGGGCAAGCGCATGGCCGGTCAATTGGGCAACGTAAACCGTACCGCGCAATTGCTTGAAGTAGCGCGTATCGATACGGCGCGCCAATTGCTCCTTGTCAAAGGTGCCGTGCCAGGTGCCAAGAATGGCACCATCGTCGTTCGCCCCGCCGCCAAGACGCGTCTTGTCAAAGGGGAGGCCAAATAATGGAACTCAAACTGATCAATGACAGTGGCGCAGCTGCCGGCACCATGCCCGCCTCCGCCGAACTGTTCGGTCGCGATTATTCCGAAGCGCTTGTGCACCAAGTTGTGACGGCATATCAAGCCAATGCGCGTTCGGGAAACCGCGCGCAAAAAGGTCGCAGCGACGTTCAGAAATCGACCAAGAAACCGTGGCGCCAAAAAGGTACGGGCCGTGCCCGCGCCGGTATGGCGTCTTCGCCCTTGTGGCGCGGTGGCGGCAAGATTTTCCCGAATTCGCCTGACGAAAACTTCACACAAAAAGTCAACAAGAAGATGTATCGCGCCGGTATCGCGGCGATACTTTCGCAGTTGGTTCGTGAAGATCGCCTGTCGGTCGTCGACACGTTTTCGCTCGAATCGCCGAAGACAAAAATGCTGTCGCTAAAACTAAAAAGCATGGGTCTTGAACAAGTGTTGATCATTACCGACAACCTTGACGACAACCTGTATTTGTCCTCACGCAACCTGCCGGATGTAATGGTGCTCGAAGCCAGACATGCCGACCCGGTCAATCTGGTTCGCTTTGCAAAGGTCGTGATGACCAAGGCGGCCGTCAAGCAACTCGAAGAGGTGCTCGCATGAGTATCCATAATCAGGAACGATTGTTGACCGTGGTGTTGCGTCCGGTAATTTCGGAAAAAGCTACCATGGTCGCCGACAAGAAAAAGCAAGTCGTGTTTGAAGTGTTGCGCGACGCGACCAAAGCGGAAATCAAAGCCGCTGTCGAACTTCTGTTCAAGGATCAGAAGGTCGAAGTCGAAAGTGTCAATGTCGTCAATCAAAAGGGCAAAGCGAAGCGTCATGGACGTTTTGAGGGCCGCCGCAATCACGTCAAGAAGGCCTATGTTTGCCTTAAGCGTGACGCCGAAGGCAATGCCGCCGATATCAACTTTGCCGAAGGAGCCATGTAATGGCACTCGTCAAAACGAAACCAACGTCGCCGGGCCGCCGCAGCATGCTGAAGGTAGTCAATTCAGAGCTGCATAAAGGTGCGCCTTTCGCCGCGTTGCTCGAACCGCAATTCAAGCATGCCGGTCGCAATCATCACGGCCACATCACCACGCGTCATCAAGGTGGCGGTCACAAGCAGCACTATCGCCTGATCGATTTCAAGCGCAACGACAAGGATGGCATCGTCGCCAAGGTCGAGCGTCTGGAATACGATCCCAACCGTAGCGCCAATATTGCGCTGCTGTGTTACACCGACGGCGAGCGTCGCTATATCATCGCGCCGAAGGGTATTTCCGCAGGTGCGCAACTAATCGCTGGTGCCGACGCGCCAATCAAGATCGGCAATACGCTGCCACTGAGAAATATTCCCGTCGGATCCACCATTCATTGCATCGAAATGTTGCCCGGCAAAGGCGCGCAGTTGGCACGCTCAGCCGGCACCTCGGTTCAATTGCTGGCACGCGAAGGCTTGTACGCGCAGTTGCGTTTGCGTTCTGGCGAAATCCGCAAAGTTCACGTTGATTGCCGCGCCACTATTGGTGAAGTCGGTAATGCTGAACACGGTCTGCGCGTCATCGGTAAAGCCGGCGCCAATCGCTGGCGTGGCTGGCGTCCGACGGTTCGTGGGATTTGCATGAATCCAGTCGATCATCCGCACGGCGGCCGTTCCAACGGTGGTGGCCACCCGGTTTCGCCTTGGGGCCAAAAGGCCAAGGGTTTGAAGACCCGCACCAATAAACGCACACAGAGCATGATTGTGCGCAGCCGGCATAAAGCCAAGTAATCGAGGCCAGACATGACACGTTCCGTAAAAAAGGGCCCGTTTTGCGACGGCCATCTGTTGAAAAAAGTGGAAGCTGCTGCGGCAACCAAAGATCGGCGTCCGATCAAAACCTGGTCGCGCCGTTCCACCATCCTCCCGGATTTTGTCGGCCTCACCATCGCGATCCACAACGGCAAGCAGCATGTGCCGGTGCATGTGAGCGAAAACATGGTCGGCCACAAGCTGGGCGAATTCGCGTTGACGCGCACTTTTAAAGGCCACCCGGCCGATAAAAAGGCCGCTGCGCCTGCGAAGAAATAAGGAGCCAGGACATGCAAGTTTCAGCCAATCTCTGGGGTGTACGCCTCTCCGCGCAAAAAGGCCGCCTCGTCGCGGACATGATTCGCGGCAAGAAGGTCGATCTCGCCTTGAATATTCTGGCGTTCTCGCCGCAAAAGGGCGCGACCATCATCAAGAAAGTTCTTGAGTCCGCGATCGCCAACGCCGAACACAACAACGGTGCCGATATCGACGAATTGAATGTCGCCAAAATCATCGTCGAAAAAGGTCCGGTTTTGAAGCGCTTCACGGCGCGTGCAAAAGGCCGCGGCAACCGCATCATCAAACCGACTTGCCACGTCTTCGTGACGGTTGGCGACGGCAAGCAATAAGGGGTAACGATGGGACAAAAAATATCGCCGATCGGTTTTCGGCTGGCCGTCCACAAAAACTTCGCGTCGAAGTGGTATGCCAATAGCAAGAATTTCCCGATCATGCTGCTTGAGGACATCAAGGTTCGCACCTACCTCAAAAAGCGTCTCGCCAATGCCTCGGTCGGCAAAGTTATCATCGAGCGCCCCACCAAGAACGCCAAGATCACCATTTATTCTTCGCGTCCTGGTGTAGTGATCGGCAAGAAAGGTGAAGACATTGAGAATCTGCGCGTCGAGCTGACCAAGCTCATGGGTGTGCCGGTTCACGTCAACATCGAAGAAATCCGCAAGCCTGAAACCGATGCGCAATTGGTCGCCGACGGCATTACTGCACAACTTGAAAAACGCGTGATGTTCCGCCGCGCCATGAAGCGTGCGATGCAAAATGCGATGCGTCTCGGCGCACAAGGTATCAAAATTACCTCGGCAGGTCGTCTGAATGGTGCCGAAATTGCGCGCACCGAATGGTATCGCGAAGGCCGCGTGCCGTTGCATACGTTGCGTGCTGATATCGATGTCGGTTTTTCCGAAGCCCACACGACCTACGGCGTGATCGGGATCAAGGTCTGGGTCTACAAGGGCGATATGCTCGGGAAGAACGAACAGCCCGTAGCGCAGCCCGCCGCAGACATGGACCCCGCGCCTGACCGCAAGCCGCGCCGTGCGCCGGCGCGTCCTGCGGTTGACG
>JANOKK010000645.1:0-1034 GCA_031419255.1 Betaproteobacteria bacterium | reverse complement strand
CCGCCAACGAACAGATGCTCGATAAGGCGATGCGTTACGCCGCTTGGGCGCTGCACACCGAAGCCGGCCGCGCGCGCAACCACGCCGGCGTGCTGTTCAAAACGCCGGCCAAACTCGATCCGCAAAATCTTCTCGTACACGCGCAAAAAGACAACGCCGATGGCGTGACCACATTCACCATCAAGCCGGAACACATCCGCCGCCGTAAGGGCTTCGCGCTGACCGATGAAGGAACTGATCTCAAAGGCGCGCTGGCCGAGACCAACTACTGCATCTGGTGCCACAACCAGGGCAAGGATTCCTGCTCGATCGGTCTGAAAGAAAAACCGGCTGCCGACGGAAAGGTTGCGTTCAAAAAGAGCCCGTTCGGCGTGTCGCTGGCCGGTTGCCCGCTCGAAGAAAAGATTTCGGAATTTCACACCCTTAAGGCCACGGGTTTCGCAATTTCGGCACTCGCCGTCATCGCGATCGACAATCCGATGGTCGCCGCTACGGGCCACCGCATTTGCAACGACTGCATGAAATCCTGCATTTATCAAAAGCAGGAACCGGTCAATATCCCGCAGGCCGAAACACGCACGCTGAAAGACGTGCTCGAATTGCCATGGGGCTTCGAAATCTACTCGTTGCTCACGCGCTGGAATCCGCTCAACCTGCACCATCCGCTGCCGCGCGCGGCAAGCGGCTATCGGGTGCTGGTGGTCGGCATGGGCCCGGCCGGATTTGCGCTCTCGCATAATCTTATGAATGACGGCCACGCCGTGGTCGGCATCGACGGTCTCAAGATCGAGCCGCTGCCCGAAAACATTTCCGGTGTGCGCGCCGATGGCTCACACGTTGCGTTCGATCCGATTCGCGACGTCAATTCGCTCTACGAGTCGCTCGACGACCGCGTCATGGCGGGATTCGGCGGCGTGGCGGAATACGGCATCACGGTGCGCTGGAATAAGAATTTCCTGAAAGTGATACGCATGCTGCTGGAGCGCCGCAGTGAATTCGCTCTCTTTGGCGGCGTACGCTTCGGCGGCACGCTC
>JANOKK010000644.1:0-1122 GCA_031419255.1 Betaproteobacteria bacterium | reverse complement strand
GTTTATCAAGCCAACATCGGTTACGCTGATTGAAGCGGGAAAACACGCCGGAGCACTGATCAGTCCGCGTTCGGCGCGCGAATTCTCGATTGCCACCAATGCCGCCAATGCGGGCGAAGGCCCGGAAGCGCTCGACATGGCCGCTGGCAGTTTGCGGCACGATGACATTCTCAAGGCGTTGGATACGGGGCTACTGATCGGCAACCTGCATTACCTCAATTATTCCGACCGAAAATCCTGCCGCATGACGGGCATGACGCGTTTCGCCACGTTCTGGGTCGAGAACGGCGAAATCAAGGCCCCACTGAACGTGATGCGGTTTGACGATTCCGCATACCGGCTGCTGGGCGACAATCTGCTGGGCCTTACCGAAGAACGCGATTTGATTCTGGACTCAGCAAGTTACGGCGAACGATCAACCGGCTCCGCACGAATGCCCGGCGGCCTTGTCAAAGATTTTCAGCTAACCTTATAGCGATGTTGGGTGAGGCATTGACAAACACCTCAATGTATTACACACTAAATTCAATTAAAACAATTACTTTCTGCATGAATCTGAACAAAATTCTCAGCATTTCAGCGCTCTTGATTGGCCTTGTTTCAGGCCTCGGATCCAGCGCGCGCGCTGAAGACACTATCGACATAATTCCCGGCGCTCACCCGACGGCGGCACGTGTCGTCGAGGCGAATCCTTCGCTTATCTTGCCGGCACCGGCGGTTGAATTGGTACCGGCCATGCCCATCAGCGACGCCGATCTCTGGCAACGCATCCGTCGCGGTTTTGTCATGGCCGACCTCGATTCGGTAATGGTGCAAAGCCACGAACGCTGGTACGCAAGCCGGCCGGACTATATCCAGCGGTTTGTCGATCGTGGCTCGAAGTACCTCTACCACGTCGTCGAGGAAGTCGAGCGGCGCGGCATGCCGACTGAGGTCGCGTTGTTGCCGGTGATCGAGAGTGCCTTCAATCCGCAGGCATTTTCTCGCGCGAAAGCGGCCGGCATGTGGCAATTCATTCCGAGCACCGGAAAAATATTCGGCTTGAAGCAGGATTGGATGGCCGACAATCGTCGTGACGTGCTGCTCTCGACGCACGCGGCGCTGGATTATCTGCAAAAACTC
>JANOKK010000643.1:0-3392 GCA_031419255.1 Betaproteobacteria bacterium | reverse complement strand
CCAATGCGTTGCCCGCGAAATTTGACGATGATGCGTTGAACGGAATCTTCCCGAGTCGTCGGCGTTGACTCGATTTCAGTTGGCGCGCCTTGGGCTGGCAGTGCCAGACTCGCGGTCAGCAAAGCGAGCACGAAAAATTGGCAAAGGGTACGGGAGAAAGTTTTCATTGAGGCAAAGTGCCTTCGTGACAAAACGTTGAAAAGAGACTGGCGAGGCGACATAAGTGCAGTCTTGCCGCCTAAGACGAATGGTGGGTTGGACGCAAATTGTGTCGCAGTGGTTCCCTACCGTTACAACAGCACCCGCTCAATCCCACCGGCATTCGCTTTCTTCACAAATTCCGGTAGCCAATTTTCACCCAATACATGCTTCGCGATCTCGACCACGATGTAATCCGCCGTGGTGCCGCTGTCGTTGTTGAAGCGCGACAGACCTTGCAGACACGATGGGCATGAGGTGAGAATTTTCACGTCGCCTTTAAAGCCGTCGACGCGAACGTTGTCCGCACCCTTGCGCATTTCTTCTTCCTTGCGAAAGCGCACTTGCGTGGAAATGTCGGCGCGGGTCGCGGCCAGGGTGCCCGATTCGCCGCAGCAGCGCTCGTTTTGCTCGACCGTTGACCCCATCAACTGGTTCACCACTTTCAGCGGCTGATAGGTTTTCATTGGCGAATGACAAGGGTCGTGATACATGTAGCGCACGCCCGTCACGCCCTTAAGGTGCACGCCTTTTTCCATCAGGTATTCATGAATGTCCAAGAGGCGACAACCGGGAAAAATTTTCTCGAATTCATATTTCTGCAATTGATCCATGCAGGTACCGCACGAAACGATGACGGTCTTGATATCGAGATAATTCAGCGTATTGGCGACACGATGAAACAGCACACGGTTATCGGTGCTGATCTGCTGGCCTTTGTCGGCATCACCTGAAGCAGTTTGCGGATAACCGCAACAAAGGTAGCCGGGCGGCAGCACCGTTTGCACGCCAACGTGATACAGCATCGCCTGAGTGGCGAGGCCGACCTGCCCGAACAATCGCTCGGAGCCGCAACCCGGAAAATAAAACACCGCTTCCGCATCGCCCGCTTTCGTGGCGTCACGGATGATGGGAATCACGGTGTTGTCTTCGATGTCCAAAAGTGCCCGCGCGGTTTTTTTCGGTAAGCCCCCCGGCATCGGTTTGTTGATGAAGTGAATGATCTGCGCTTTGATCGGTGGCTTGCCGATGGTGGCGGGCGGGCGCTTGGTTTGAATTTGCGGCAGGAAAAATTTGCGCGCGACGCCATGTGCGAATCGCTGTACCTTGTAGCCCCAATCAATCATCAAGGTTTTGACGATCTTGATCGTGGTAGGGTCCGTCGCATTCAGATAAAACATCGCGGCGGCGTTGCCGGGATTGAATTTTTTCTTGCCTTCTTTGCGCAACAGATTGCGCATCGCAATCGACACATCGCCGAAATCGATATCGACCGGGCAGGGGCTTTCGCACTTGTGGCAGACGGTGCAGTGATCGGCCACGTCGGAAAATTCATCGAAGTGCCGTAGCGAAACGCCGCGCCGCGTTTGCTCTTCGTACAAAAACGCTTCGATCAACAGCGACGTCGCAAGAATCTTGTTGCGTGGCGAGTAAAGCAGATTGGCGCGTGGAACATGCGTCGCGCACACCGGTTTGCATTTGCCGCAGCGCAGGCAATCCTTGATCGAGTCCGAAATCGCGCCGATGTCCGACTGTTCAAGGATCAATGATTCCGCGCCCAGCAACCCGAAGCTCGGCGTGTACGCGCGCGCAAGATCGCCACCGGGCAACAGTTTGCCGGCGTTGAAGCGGCCATGCGGATCGACCTTCGCTTTGTAATCGACAAACGGTTTCACTTCCTCGGGCGTGAGGAACTCAAACTTGGTGATGCCGATGCCGTGTTCGCCGGAAATGACGCCATTCAAATCGCGCGCGAACGCCATGATGCGTGCGACCGACTGGTTCGCCTCTTGCAACATCGCGTAGTCGTCGGAGTTCACGGGAATGTTGGTGTGAACATTGCCGTCGCCCGCGTGCATGTGAAGTGCCACGAACACGCGGCTATGCAAGACTTCTTTGTGCAGCGCATCGATCTTTGCGAGCAACGCAACAAACATTCGCCCAGCAAAAATTTCGCGCAACGGCTCGCGCAATTCACTTTTCCACGAGGCGCGAACCTGATGGGTTTGCAGCAAAGTAAATACGGTGATGGACGCATCTTCGATGGCATCGGGAACGGCAACGCCCAATTCCCGAAGTGCAGGTGCCGTCCACGCCGCTGGCTCATCAAGGTGTTCGAGGTAATAGCGCCAGAGCGCCGCCACTGCACTCACGTGCGCCAATGCGTCCTGACGCTTCGAGCCAATCAATTCCTCGCGGGAAATTTTGACGTCGTCTTCGTCGATTGGAATCGGCCCCGCGAGATAGACGCGCAGCGCTTCGGCAAGGCGCAATTTGTTTTTCAGCGACAACTCGATATTGATATGCTCGATGCCTTCCGAATAATCGCCTAAACGATTCAACGGAATCACCACGTCTTCATTGATCTTGAAGGCGTTGGTGTGTTTGGCGATCGCGGCCGTGCGCGCACGGTCGAGCCAGAATTTCTTGCGCGCTTCCGGCGTGACCGCAATGAATCCTTCGCCGTGACGGGCGTTGGCAATGCGCACCACTGCGCTGGCGGCCTCCATCGTCGCATTCTCATCGTCGGACACAATATCGCCGAGCAGCACCATCTTCGGTCGCTGGTTGCGGCGCGATTTGGTCGCGTAGCCGACCGCTTTCAAATAACGTTCGTCGAGATGTTCCAGCCCGGCAAGAATTGCAACACCGTGGTTGTCGAGATGATTCTTGATTTCCACGATCGACGGCACCGCTTCTTTTACCTGACCGAAAAACTCCAGGCACACCGTGCGAATATGTTTCGGCATGCGATGCAAAATGAAGCGTGCCGAGGTGATGATGCCGTCGCAACCTTCTTTTTGTATGCCCGGCAACCCGGCCAAAAATTTGTCCGTGACATCTTTTCCCAATCCCGTTTTGCGAAAGGTGCCACCGGGAATATTCAGGATTTCTTCGAAAAGTAATTTCTTGCCACTTTCATCAAACGTGCGTACGCGAAACGTCGCGATATCGGCATCGTGAATTTTGCCGAGGTTGTGATCGAGTCGCTCGACCTCCATCCATTCAGCGTTCGGCGTCACCATGCGCCACGAGGCGAGATTGTCGAGTGCCGTACCCCACAGCACGGCTTTTTTGCCACCCGCATTTACCGCCACATTGCCACCGATGCAACTTGCGTCGGCCGAGGTCGGGTCACATGCCCAGACGAAGCCCGCCAATTCGGCAGACTCCATCGCGCGTTTGGTGACCAC
>JANOKK010000642.1:0-1002 GCA_031419255.1 Betaproteobacteria bacterium | reverse complement strand
CCCGAAAAAGCGCCGAACAAACCCGAGATCATCGAGCTCACTTATAAACAAGGCGACATTGTCGGCATCAACGGCAAGAAGCTCTCGCCCGCGAGTGTGTTGACGGAATTGAACCGCATCGGCGGCAAGCACGGCATCGGTCGCCTCGACATGGTGGAAAACCGCTACGTCGGGATGAAGTCGCGCGGTTGCTATGAAACCCCCGGCGGTACGATCATGTTGCGCGGCCATCGCGCGATGGAATCGATCACGATGGATCGCGAAGTGCTCGCGTTGAAAGATGATCTGATGCCGCGCTATGGCCGGATGATTTATAACGGCTACTGGTTCTCGCCCGAGCGCGTGCTGCTGCAAGGTCTGATCGACGAATCGCAAAAGACGGTGAACGGCACGGTGAAATTGAAGCTATACAAAGGCACGATTCTGGTGGTTAGCCGCGAATCGAAAACCGATTCGTTGTTCGATCAAACCATCTCCACATTCGACGATGATGGCGGCGCATACAATCAGGCCGACGCGGGCGGATTCATCAAATTGAACGCTTTGCGCATGCGCATTGCGGGCAATCAGGCCGCGAAGCGCGCGTAGTCGAACGCCGCCAAGAAGAAGTAACTCCTCCAACCGCAGGCCCACGCACGCAGGTGATGTATGCCCTCATTTGATATCGAATCCGAAGTCAACAAAGTCGAACTCAAGAACGCCATCGAGCAGACCAACAAGGAAGTCTCGACGCGATTCGATTTCAAGGGGTCGGACGCGCGCGTGGAGCAAAAGGAACTCGAACTCACGCTTTTTGCCGACGACGATTTCAAGCTGGGTCAAGTCAAGGACGTGATGCTCAACAAGATGGCCAAACGCGGCGTGGATGTGCGTCTGCTCGATGAAAAAGATCGCACCAAAATCGGCGGCGACAAGGTCAAGCAAATCATCAATGTGAAGAACGGCATCGAAATTGAACTCGCAAAAAAAATCGTCAAGTATTTGAAGGACGCGAAGCTGAAA
>JANOKK010000641.1:0-3350 GCA_031419255.1 Betaproteobacteria bacterium | reverse complement strand
CGAATGGTTCCGGTTTGAGGTGCTGGATGAGCAACGCAAATCGCTCGCCATTCCGCGCAGGCTCGACCCGCTCATCAAGGAACTGTGGCTCGCGCAGCCGCGCTTTGCGCAACGCTCCCTTGGCAAAGCGTTTCGCAACCTCACACATCCGCGATTTCGCGCGAGTTACGATTTCTATGCGTTGCGTGCCGAGGCCGGCGACGCCGATCTCGAGATCGCACAATGGTGGGAAAGATTTCAATTCGCCGACGAGGCCACACAGCAATCGATGCTGCTGCCCGATGACGAGCCGAAGAAAGGCAAACGGCGGCGACGCAAGAAAAAATCCGGCGGTGGTGGGTCTGAAAATTCCATAGACACCGGATCAACCGGCTCCGACGCCGATTCCCGGCACGAATCATGACCAACTCGGCAACCCGTTTGTCGGCGTTTCGCTCGACCGTATTTCTCGGCCTCGGCAGTAATCTCGACAATCCCGAATGGCAGGTGCAAACCGCGATCCGCGAGATCGATGAAATTGTCGATACCGGTCTGGTGAAAATATCGTCGCTGTATCAAACGCTGCCGGTGGGGATACTTGACCAACCGGCATTCATCAACGCAGTGGTGCAGATCGAAACCACGCTGGCACCACATGATTTGTTGCGCAGCCTGATGGAAATTGAAGATCGGCACGCACGCGTGCGTGCCGAGAAAAACGGCCCGCGCACGCTCGATATCGACATTCTGATTTTCAACGAATGGCGCATTGATGATGACGCCTTGACGACGCCGCATCCGCGCATGCACGAGCGGCCTTTCGTGCTGATTCCGTTACTCGAAGTCGCGCCGGAAGTGTTCATCCCGACGCAAGGCTACGCGAAAGACCTTCTCGCGCGCCTGGATGGCAGCGGCGTGCGCAAACTCGGGGCGGCATGAAACACCGCTACGTCGTCGTCGAAGGTCCGATCGGCAGCGGCAAATCGACGCTGGCGCGTCTGCTTGCGGAGCATTACTCGGCGGAATTGATTCTGGAAGATCCGGGCGCGAATCCGTTTCTTCCGCAGTTCTACCGCGACATGAAACGCCACGCGCTCGCGACGCAAATGTTTTTCCTGTTTCATCGCGTGAATCAACTCACGACGATTCGCCAGCCCGATCTGTTCGAGAAAAAAGTCATTGCCGACTACCTGCTTGCGAAGGATCGACTGTTCGCGAAATTGACGCTCGACGACAACGAATTCACACTCTATACGCAGCTCTACAATCATTTGCGACCGCAGGCACCTGCGCCGGATCTGGTGATTTATTTGCAAGCGTCGGTAGCGAATTTGATGGCGCGCATTCAGCGACGCGGTCGACCGATGGAAAAGAACATCGGCGAGGATTACATGATGCGTTTGTCGGAAGCCTACACGCGCCACTTCTATCACTACGCCGAATCGCCATTGCTGATCGTCAACAGTGACCATTTCGACTTCGCCAACAACCGCGCGCACGTTGAGTTGCTGATCGCGCGCATCGAAGCGCAGCGCGGGATGCGTGAGTATTTCAATGCGGCTTGATGATCTTGCCGCAAGAGACGTCGATCAATTTTGCAACGTCACTGAAATCAAATGAGGCCTTTCCCCGCGTCCCCAAAGGGACTTCCTTAGGTCGCAGCGGTGATCCAATTTTGCATTGAGCAACGCGCTCAAATTGGATCCCCGCCTACGCGGGGAAAGGAAACAGGTTTTAGCGTTCGCCCAACAAATTCAATCCTCGCAATTAGAAAATCATGGACATCATTCATACCGTCACCGAACTACGTGCCCGCCTAAAGGCTGAAAGGTCCATCGGCTTCGTGCCGACCATGGGCAATCTGCACGCAGGGCATATCGAACTCGCACGCATCGTGCGCAGCCGCGTCCAATGCGTGGTGGTGTCGATTTTCGTCAACCGCCTGCAGTTTGGTCCGAAGGAAGATTTCGACAAATATCCGCGCACGCTCACCGACGATGCCGCCATGTGCCGCGATGCCGGCGTCGATGTCGTCTTCGCTCCGGACGAGAAAGAAATGTACGTCGAGCCGCAGACGTACATCGTCGAGCCTCCCGGCATCCAACACATTCTCGATGGCCAAGTGCGGCCGGGGCATTTTCGCGGCGTGGCCACGGTGGTATTGAAATTATTCAACATGGTGCAGCCGCAACTCGCACTCTTCGGCAAGAAAGATTATCAACAATGCCGGGTGCTCTCCGACATGGTGCGGCAATTCAATCTTCCGGTGGAAATGATCCTCGCCGAGACCGTGCGCGCAGACGATGGACTGGCGCTCTCGTCGCGCAACGGTTATCTCAGCACCGGCGAGCGCGCCGAAGCGCCGCAACTGCACGCGGCACTGAAGAAAATTCGCGCGGCAATACTTGATGGCGATCGAGATTCGTCTGCCCTGGAAAGTGGCGCGGTCGACAATCTTCGCGCGCGCGGCTGGCAGCCGGACTACATCACCGTGCGTCGCCAAATCGATTTGCAGTTGCCAACAGTGGATGACCGCGCACTGGTGGTGCTGGCGGCCGCGCGTTTGGGCACTACGCGATTGATTGATAACGTGGAAGTTGAGCGATAGCGCTTGCCCGCGTATTGACATAAAACACTAGCACTGGCGCGGCGTTTGACGGCTTTTTGGTTGGAGAAGCTCGCCAGTGCTTGAGTTTAAAATCAACTTACGCCGCTCGCAGCGCATCCACAATCTTCAATCGCGACGCCTCCATCGCCGGCAAAAATCCGCCGACAAACCCCATCACCAGTGAGAACATCAAGGTTTGCAAAGCGATTCCCGGAGTGATAAAAAATCCGAAGGCAAGCTGCGAGAACGATTGAAAATTCAGCGTGGAAATCGTGATCACTTGCAGGAACGACGCGAACACTAATCCGGCAAGACCGCCCACCAGCGCCAGTAGCAAAGACTCCGTCAAAAACGCCACCAGAATCGCGGGCCGTCGAAAACCCAGCGCGCGCAAGGTGCCGATTTCCGCCGTGCGCATTGCCACCGCCGAATACATCGTGATCGCTGCGCCAATCATGGCACCGAGCGAAAAAATCACCGACAACACCGTGCCCAAGATCGTGATGAAAGTCGACAACGCGCGCGATTGGTCTTCGTAGAACAGGCGTTCGCGTTTGGCATCGACGGTCAGGCGGATATCGCCTTCCGCCTGCGTTTTCAATGCCTCGAATGAGTTGCTATCCACGAGCCGCGCAATCGTCGATGAGTAGCCGACGCGCCGGAACGCCTGCATCAATTGCTCGCTGTCGCCCCAGACTTCGGAGTCGAACGCGCTCTTGCCGCCATCGAACATCCCAACCACCAGCCAATCGCGCTGCGCAAA
>JANOKK010000640.1:0-15697 GCA_031419255.1 Betaproteobacteria bacterium | reverse complement strand
AATCCCGGCGAATGCGATGCTGTTCATGGTGCTACTGGCATTCGGCTGGATCTCGCTATATCTCGACCGGCGCAGTTGAATTCATTTCCGCTACGGGTTGGGCGGCCGTGTTGCCGACGACGCGCGCATGCGTTGCAGATCCAAGAGATACGTGACCAAGCCACGGCAGCCATCTTCAATCAATTCCAGCGCATGTTCGAATTCGCGAGCCGAGCCCTGGTACGGATCGGGCACTTCGCTGGCAGCATCGACGCTACCGTAGTCGAGCAACAATTCAATCTTTTGCGAAAGCCGCGTCGGGCACATCGATTTCAAGCTTCGGACGTTGTCGCGATCCATCGCGAGAATGAAATCGTAGTAGTCGAAATCGCCCGGATTGATCAGCCGGGAGCGCAAATGATCGAGCTCATAGCCGCGTATCTTCGCATGCTTGATGGCGCGCTCGTCCGGTGCCGCGCCCACGTGAAAATCGTGGGTGCCCGCCGAATCGATTTCCAATTCTCCCGCCAACGGCGTCTCAGCAGCCATCTTGCGAAAAACCCCCTCCGCCGTCGGAGATCGACAGATGTTGGCGGTACAGACAAACAGCAGTTTCATGGTTAAACCAATTTGAATGAGCTACTCGAAATTCGTGATGAATGCCGTCGACTCGCCAATCGCGAAGAACTTCATTTGCGGAGCACTTTTCCCTCTGAAAAAGGGAGATTGAGAGGGATTTGCAGCCGTGATCACCGAGGAAATTTGACCAGAAAAACGATTGTCTCAACCACCCGAAATCAACGCGGCGTCAATCTGCGACTCTCGGTGCCGTCCGCAACCGTCGCGAGATGCACACCCCGAAACGCCCGCGACATTTGAAAATGATAACCGACGAACATTGCCACAAAAAGTGCAAACATCGCCGGCTCCGGCACATTCAATTTCCATCCTGCGATACCGATAATCGCACAACCAATATTGGCAAACGCACTCGTGATTGTCGCCTGCCCAACACTTAATCCCCGCCCCAGCAAATAGTGATGAAGATGACAGCGATCGGCGGCGAACATACTGCCTCCTGCGCGTTTGCGTCGAATCATCAGCGACACGCAATCGCAGAGTGGAATGACCACCACCCACAACGCACAAATTGGTGAGAATGTGCGCCCCGCACCTTGGGTAAGATCGACCGCAAACATGGCGATCATGAAGCCCAACATCATGCTGCCCGAATCGCCGAGAAAGGTACGCGCGCGCGAAAGCCATGGCGAACGCGCGTTGAACGCAAGGAACGCCGCCGTGGCGCCTGACAGTGCCAGCAACATTTTGTATTGATCCCATAGCGCGGATTCGCGAGCGACATAGGCATAAGCGGTGAAGGCGGTGAGGCCGATGAATCCCGCATGTCCATCGATGCCATCGGCCATATTGATTGAATTGATCACGCCGATTACGGCGAATGCAGTAAACGCAGGCGCGAAAATCCACATGCCGATCGGGCCGAACCCAATCAGGTTCCCGACGGTTAATAATTTCACGTTCGCCAAGTAAAACATCACCAGCGCCGCGCACGCCTGTGCCACAAATTTCGGCAGTGGCGAGAGATCGTGAAGGTCATCCAGCACGCCGATGATGAGCAGTATCGACATCGCCAGTGCCCAGACCCACCACGATTGCACGTTCAGAAATGGTAGCGCGAAAATGAATGCGAGAGCGATCGACAATCCACCGACTACCGGTGTTGCGCCAACGTGATCCTTGCGGCCACCGGGGTGATCCAGCAACTTCAGTGTGGGTGCGAAATGGATCAACACCCAAAGCACCAGCGATGTTGCCGCAAACGCCGCGAGGGCGATTGAAAGGCTGATCATTTGGGCGCTTGCGCACGCCCATACACATCCTGAAAGCGCACGATATCGTCTTCGCCCAAGTACTCGCCACTCTGCACTTCAATCATTACCAGCCGCAGCACGCCCGGATTCTCAAGCCGATGTTTGTGGCCCGCCGGAATATACGTTGATTCATTGGTGCCCAGCAGAAAATCTTTCTCGCCATTCACCACTTTGGCCATGCCGTTGACGACAATCCAGTGTTCATTGCGGTGGTGATGCATTTGCAGCGATAGCGACGCGCCGGGTTTGACTTCGATGCGCTTGATCTTGAAGCTCGCACCTTCTTCCAGCACCGTGTAAGTGCCCCACGGCCGATGCACGGTGCGTGGCAATTTGTAGCTTTCATGGCCTTTGGCTTTCAGCCCTGCGTAGATGTGCTTCACGTCCTGCGCGCGGTCGCGGTTCGCGACCAGCAATGCGTCCGGCGTGTCGATGATGATCAGATTGCTGACGCCCACCGCACCCACCATCCGCCCGGCCGATTGAATGTAGTTGTCGGTGGAATCGTGCATCATTGCCTCGCCCTGAATGCGATTGCCGTCCGCATCTGCCGCCGAAAGATCGCCGACCGCACTCCACGAACCGATATCGCTCCAGCCTATCTTGCAGGGCACCACGGCCACGACTTTCGATTTTTCCATTACGGCGTAATCGATCGAAATGTCCGGCACTTTGGCGAATGTGTCGGCATGCAATTCCAGTTGCGTGACCGCCCCCGCCTGCGAGCTACCTTGCGCGATACTTTTCACCGTGCGCGATTCGGCGACGCAGGTTTCAGTTGCCTTCAACACGTCCGGGCAATGCATTGCGAGCTCGCGCAACATGCTGCATGCGCTGAAACAGAACATGCCGGAATTCCACAGATAGTCGCCGGATGTCACGTACGATTTTGCGGTCTCGAGTGATGGCTTTTCGACAAATCGTACGACGCGATTTCCGTCAGCCTGAATATAGCCATAGCCGGTTTCTGGCGATTCCGGTGTGATGCCAAACGTCACCAGACTGCCGGTGCCAGCGAGTTCCGCCGCGCGCGCGACCGCCGCCGCGAATGAAGCCTGATCGGCAATCAAATGGTCGGCTGGCAGCACCAGCAAAATCGCGTCCTCGCCGTGCGTTTTTGCGACATGAATTGCGGCGGCGGCGATGGCGGGCGCGGTATTGCGACCGAAAGGTTCAAGAATATAGGATGTCGGCGTCAGTGCCGAATTGACCTCGCGATACTCGTCTTCGGTTTTGAAAAACAGTTCGCGATTGGTAACCGTGATGACCTCAGTCGCCCCCGGCAACGTGGCGCCACGCAGAAATGCCTTTTGCAACAGACTTTGGCCATCAGCGAGTCGAATGAACGGTTTCGGATGCGTCTCGCGCGAAACCGGCCACAGGCGCGAACCGGCACCGCCGCAAAGAATGGTGGGTATCAGAATCATTTTCGGATAAACCTTATTTTTCATGAGGGCAGTGGAGGATGATCCGCCGCGACAGGGCAAATCTTACTATGCGGAGCCGCGATTGTCCGGGAGCGATGATTCGGTGCTTACTTAGGTATAATCACGCATTGAATCAAGCCCTGTGCAAGTCGCGCACGGGGCACCTGCATCAATGGTGGTTGTAGCTCAGCGGTAGAGTCCTGGATTGTGATTCCAGTTGTCGTGGGTTCGAACCCCATCAGCCACCCCAGAATTGAAAAAGCCACCATGACGGTGGCTTTTTCATTGGTGGATTTCTATTTACCCTGACATTCTCGCGAACGCGGGAATCCAAATTTCGTAACCCTAAGAGACTCAACGAAAAATGGATCCCCGCGTTCGCGAGGATGACAAGATTTGAGGATAAGTAAAAGTGCCAATTTGATCAAAGTCCAGTATTGGCGGTCGTTTCAGGCGCTTTTGCCTCCGAGAGGCGCGCCAACTGGCGTTCTACGATCAACGCCGCGTGATTGCCGGGTAAAAGCCAGAAATCGTTCCACGAATTACGCGCGCTTCTTCATCAATTGCTCCTGCTCGCGCTTCCAGTCTTTTTCCTTCTCGACTTCGCGCTTGTCGTGTTGTTTCTTGCCTTTGGCGAGGCCGATTTCCAGCTTCACGAAGCCGCCCTTGAAATGCAGATTGAGCGGCACCAACGTATAGCCGCGTTGCTCGATCTTGCCAACGAGTTTCTTGATCTCGTCGGCGTTCAGCAATAGTTTTCGCGTGCGCACCGGATCAGGGTTCACATGCGTGGACGCTTCCGGCAGGGCGGAAAAATGCGCACCGATCAGAAACAATGCACCCTGTTTCAGGATCACGTAGCCTTCCTTGATCTGCGCGCGACCGGCGCGAATCGCCTTTACTTCCCAGCCTTCGAGGACGATGCCCGCCTCGAAGCGTTCTTCGATGAAGTAATCGAAGAACGCTTTCTTGTTGTCGACAATGCTCATGGGCGGAGTTTATCCCATGGAAGCAGCACAGTGGCTCGGATAGAATTCATTTCCCATGTCAACCGTCGATAAATCCGCGCTTGTTCCGTATTCCGCCGCGCAAATGTTTGCACTGGTGGATGATATCGAGCGCTATCCCGAATTTTTGCCATGGTGCGGCGGCGCATCCGTGGACCGGCGGGACGATGCGACAATTCTCGCGACCTTGCACATTGACTATCGCGGCATCAAGCAATCGTTCACCACGGAAAATAGCGGCGAAAAGAATGCGGTAATTCATATGCGTCTTGTCGATGGCCCGTTCAGTCGGCTGGATGGGTTGTGGCGATTCCAGGCGCTGTCGGCATCGGCGTGCAAAGTGACGTTGACGCTCGACTACGGATTCGCCAATGCGCTGTTGGAAACCGCTTTCGGGCCGGTTTTCGGTGTGATCGCCAATACCATGATCGAGCGTTTCATCGCGCGTTCAGAGGCGTTGCATGGGGCACACGGGTTAGAGCGATGACCACAATTCGCGTGACGGTGGCGTGGGCTTCGGCAGATTCTCAACGCGAAATCGTTTTGGAACTTGATTCGCCAGCAACGATTCAAATGGCAATTGATGCCGCCAGACGATTGACGCCCGCGATCACCGGCAGCGTCGATAGCGCAGTGGCGTTTGGCGTGTGGGGAAAAGCGCGACCGCTTGAATTTGTATTGCGCGACGGCGACCGGGTGGAAATCTATCGGGCCTTGCAAGCCGACCCAAAGGACGCGCGCCGCACCAATGCGCGGAGACAATCAACCAAGGCAAAGTCCAACTGACCGCTACTTCTTGCCGATCACTTCAAACCGCAAGCCAACCCAATCCGCACCTTTGCGCAACACGCGATTGATGCGGACGCGAAAATTGACGCCCTTGGTCGGCAGGCTGAATACATTTTTCAAGCCAAAATCGCCGCTCGGCAGCACCAGAATATCGGTCTTGCCTTCTGGATCGCGTCCGGGCAAATAAAGTGCTAAGACCGGTGCATGGCTTGCGTCCGGCGTTGCGTCGCGCGCATGCGCGTAGCGTTGCAACGTCACCGGCAATGGCCGGTAGGAAAGCAGTTCCACACCCAACAGCGTTTCACCGACGGTGCGTTGCGTCAGTTTGCGCACGATCACACCAATGACGTAGTGCGCGAATCCGTCGGGCTTTACCGCCAGCAACTGTCCGACGCTGATGCGTTCGCCCGTCACGCGATCCACCATCAGCCCAACGCCTTTTGAGCTCATATCGTGGATTTTCCAGCGGGTCCATCGGACATCGGCGATGGCGGCCTCGCTCGGCGGATTCATGTCGTGCATAGCCGGCATCTCGAGGCTTAATTCGAGATCGCCAAAATTCATTTGCCCGGGCACGGCGGCTGTCTTTGTGGAAGTGGCTTTGGCAATTTCACTTGTGCCATCCGCCGCTTCGCCGAGTACTGTCTGACGCGCATCTTCAAAACCGAGACGCACATCCGCCATCAGATTCTCAACTGTTTTTCGCTCTTCGATCCGCGAAGCGCTGGCCTGCAACAACGTGGTGTACAAACGCTCAATGGTCGATAACAACGCGACGTATTCTTCCATCGGAAATTCGGAAGAGATTCCGCGCCCGTGATACGGGTTTCCGGTACGAAGTTGCGTGCGCACGGCTTCAACTTGATCTTTCAGTCCTTCGACGCGCACATAGCGATACGATGGTTTCGCCGTGTTTCCGGTGACCAATTGCATGCCTGCCATCAGATCGAGATCGACGAATAATGCATGCGATCGCTGCGAGTAAGTTTCGTCGAGCGCGTAATCGGGCGTCCATTCGGCAAGCCAGCCATCGGCGATTTCGATCTGCGGCATCGAGAGACTGCCGGTGTTCAAAACCTCCAGCATCAACGCCCGCAGGTACAACGATAGCGGCGTAATCTTGTAGTGGGATTCATCGGCGAACAATGCGACCGGCGTGGTTGCGAAACCAAACCCTTGCGCATCGGCGAATTTGTACAAGGCATGAAGATCGGGCCAGACCGTCGGCTTGACCGGTTCATGCCGGAAGAAACACCATTTCACCGCCGCGCCGTGGTGATACAGCGCAAATGCGACGATGCGTTGCAGCAGCGGATCGGTATCGCCCTTGGTCCACTCGCCGCGCCGTTCCACCAGCGACTCCAGTGTCTTTGCGGCGACACTGTGCATGACGTGCAGATCACGCGCGAACTGGGTTGCTTCGACTGCCCCGGCGTCCTTGAAAAACCAGCGCTTGTCGGCTTGAATCACCGGATAAATGCTGTTCTCAAAAACCACCAGTTTGTGAACCGCATCGGCCGAAATCGGCGCGGGTGCGTCGGCGAAGGCGCGCATCGCGCTGATCAGCTTGACGCGCTGATCGCGATTTCTGAGCGAAGTCACCACCGGTGCCGTCAAGGTGGCGAGCGTCTGTTCGGAATCGTTTTGCATGGGTCGAATTCGCCGTTTCCGCTATGCGTGTTCGGCCGACACCGACAGGCGCGCTGTGATGGAATCGAAATCCGCGCGGTCGACGCCATGGTCATCAAGGAGCGCCATCCGCAAATCGGACATCAGCGCGTCGGACGTGAAATCCATCGGCGCGTTAAGCCAGTTCTCGGCGATGGGATCGAAACGTGTTTCGCCTGCCAATAGCGGGCCGCCGCTCGCCGCGAATAGTGGATTGCCGGGTGCCAATTCATGACCGATGTGACGCACTTTTGGCCACGCCGGCGTATGGCTGAACAGGACGTGAAATTTGCCGGCGAACTCGGTGAATTCATTGACCATGTTTTCCAGGCGGAAAATTTCAAACTGCGCGAGCCAGAAACGAATTTCCTGCGGGCGCTCCTCGACCGCAAAGGTTAGCAATTCGCTTGCCTTGTCGTGACCAGAGGTGTCGGCTTCATCGTAGTAGAGTCGCGCGGCGTTGATGACCGAATCGGCATCATCGATCGAGACGGTGTTCGATTGCAATTCCGGATAGCGCTCGTGCATGTATTGCAGGCGGCGCACGCGATCTTCGGGCAATTGCTCATCCATCCCGACCAGAAAATCAACCGTGGTAGCAGGCCGTGAATCGACTTCGAAGCGTGCCGGTGCATCGTCAAATACTACCGGCGCATCGATCTGCGCGTATTGATCCGGCGCGGCGGGCGGAGCATCGACGACCAGGTTGCGCGTGGTTTGCAAATACGCGTCGGTTGGTTCCGGTTGCGCGGTATTTTCGATCGGCGGCGGGGTAGAAGTTGCCACTTTCGCCGCGACTACATTGCCGTGATCCACCGCTCGCGCAGGCGCGCTTTCTGCCGGTGGCGGCTGCGAGGGAGACTGCGCGCGGGTCGGTTTTTTGGCGCGCCGCGACCAGAACCAGGCACCGAACAACAATGCCAATCCGGCGACGATACCTCCGGTGACCATCGGCGACGGCAGAACACTTTCCAGCAGGTCAACGCCCGGCGCATCGGCTACAGCAGATTTGGCGGCTGGCGGCTTTGCAGCGGGATTTTTTACATCTGTGCTCGCAGATGTTGCGGATGATGATGGTGCCGGTAACGCTTTCACCGGTGCCAGAGGTTGCTTTTGCGCGTCGCCCGGCGACGATGCCGGCGATGGCGTTGTCGCTAAAGGTGTGGCGACTTGCGAAGGCGCTGTTGGTGCTACGTTCGCCGGTGCGACTGCCGGCGGAGGTGTCGTGACCGGAGTTGCTGCTGTCGGCGTGGGCGCTGCTATTTTTGCCGCCACTGGCGCAGTGGGTGGGGCCGCGGAAGGTGCTTGTTTCAACTGAATTTCATTCAAACGCTGTTCAAGTTGCTTGACCGTGTTTCTCAACGAAAGCAGTGCCGCGACCTGATCGTCGGCATCGAGCATCAATTGCTTTTCGCGCAATTGGCGACGTTGCTCGTCGGTGATATTGCGGCTGCGCGAGAGATCCACTTCCGAACCCGACAATCGTAATTGAAATCCGTCCGCGCGCGGCGATGGTTTGGCGGCGGGAGGTGCCATCGGCAGCGCTTTCGCGACCGGAGGTGCGGGTTTGGGGGGTGATGTTTTTGGCGGTTCTGCGGCTTTCACTGTCGGTGGCGCGACGGCAGCTTTCGCTGGAGGCGCCGCGCGCAAAACGGGTGGAGGTACAGGCGGTGTGTCAGCGACTTTGAGGGTAGCCTTTGGTAAACGCGGCCTCGGCACTGAAGGCTTTGTCGCACGCGCAACCGGTGAATCGGGCGGCGGTAGTATCCCGGAGAGTGTCAGCAAATCCGGCAATGCCAATTGGCTGCCAACGGCCAGCGGTGCGTCGTCCGCAATGGCCGCAATTGGCGGATTTAATTCGCGCAATGTGGCCACGTACTGTTGTTGTCGCGCGCGATTCTTCTGCTGAATTCCCATGGCGATAGACGAAAGCGTATCGCCTTCGCGCACCGTCCAGTTTCCCGATGCCGGTACCACCAGTTTTGCGCGTGGAGCCGACCTTGCCACTTTGGAAGATTTGCCTGCGACAGCGATTTCTCTCGATGTCGCAGTCGGCTCGATCGGGGCTTCGCTTGTCGGCAAACTTGGTGCCACTGTGAAAGGTGGCGGATCGAGCAAGACCGTGAATTCGCGATCAACAATTGGCTCGCCAGGGCAGCCGATACGCAGTGAAAAACGCGCGACAGGATCAAGGTAAGGCGCGCGGCTGCGCACTCGCAGGTAGCGCGTCGTCCGCAGTTCAACCATGGACAATATCAAATCCGCACTTCGCAGCGCGTTTTCACGCCGGTCGCTGTCGATCACGGATTGGCAGATCGCATTGCTCACGGTCTCGGTCGACGCCGCAAGCGTAATGCGTAAATTCAGATGCTCGCCGAGGAAAGAACGGACTTCGACATCGCGCAGCACCGGGTCTTGCGCCCAGACCGTTGTGGCCGATGCGAGGCAAATGGTGCCAAGTGCGCGCAACGCCCAGCCGCCGATAAACTCATGCGTCTCGCGTTCACGCCAAAAATTTGGAACTGATGCGTGAAAACGAAAGGGCATTTATTATTCTTTACATGTCGCGGCGGCGACGGCCCGGGCTTTGGCGAGATCGGCTTGCCGTTCTTCGTCGGTCACGTAGGTCGAATCACCTTGTTCATTCGTGCGCTTGAAAGGCTTGCCACTTTCCAGATCCCGAATCACCAATCGCGTATTCTTGCAACTCGCTTCATCGGCCTCGGTTTTTTTGCGCGCTTCGGCATCTCTCTTGCCTTTTTCGGCGGCCTCTTTTTTGCGCTTGTCCGCATCTTTGTTGCGGTCTTCCGGTTTGGGTAGCGCGGCGGTCGGTGCGGTTGTTCCGGTGTCGATTTTTTTCGCTTCTGATTTCGTCGCGCCCGGCGGTGGCGGGGTATCGGAGAATTGCACTTGGCCGTCCTTGTCCACCCACTTGTAGACCTGTGCGGCCACGGTCGCGGTCGCGAGCAGAATTGCGACGGCGATGAAGAATTGGATCGGAGATTTCATTTTGCGTGCTCCTTGTTACAGTTTCTGTTAGCTACCACTTCACGGGTGGCAGCTCGAGTTGCTTGATCGAAAGTATGCAAAGTGCGACGACTTCTTTCGCGTGCGCCAATGTTGCCTCGCTATCGAATACTTGCGCGGCGGCGCGCGCTTTTGTTAACTGATCTACTGCAGCCGTCCAAAGCGAGCGCTTGATTCGCGCCTCGATCACGCTTTGCTCGGCGGCTTGCAATGTAGACTCAGCCTCGGGCGTTAACGCGGTCGGCTTCGCGACTGGCTTTACCGCAATCGCAGGGTTCGCTGGTAGAGCGCGAGCAGAATCGGAAACTGCGCATCCACTGATAAATTGTGTCACGCCAAACAATGTCGCCGACATGCAAACAAGTTTTGAAAACATCCTACAACCCGATGACGAACCTTGCAGGCGGGCGACCCGCATTGCCGGGAAAAGTACATTTATTGTCAAAGGGTTAGCCATAATACCTCGCCTGATTTCGCTAAGGTAATCGTAAATGCCCGCCGCGTCAACCAAAACCGCCGGGAAAGGATGCCGATTTTGGCGATTTTGTCGGCTCGCGTATAATGCCGATTTTGTCGGAGTCTGAAACGTGAAAGTCGTCAAGAAAGCCCTCACCTTCGATGATGTTCTGCTGATTCCTGCGCATTCCACCGTTCTTCCCCGCGATGTTTCGCTCGTCACCCGCTTAACCTCCCGCATCCAACT
Organism: Betaproteobacteria bacterium; assembly: GCA_031419255.1. Taxonomy (GTDB): domain Bacteria; phylum Pseudomonadota; class Gammaproteobacteria; order Burkholderiales; family Usitatibacteraceae; genus UKL13-2. The sequence goes on along the minus strand of JANOKK010000640.1, from coordinate 5,205 downwards.
GAATATCCCGCTGTTGTCCGCAGCAATGGATACGGTCACCGAATCGCGCCTGGCGATCGCGCTTGCGCAGGAGGGCGGTATCGGCATCATTCACAAAAGCATGACCTCGCAGGCGCAAGCAGCCGAAGTACTTAAGGTAAAGCGTTTCGAGAGTGGCGTGGTACGCGATCCCTATACCGTCTCACCCGGAATGAGTGTGCGCGAAGTGATCGCGCTCACGCGCAAGCACAATATTTCCGGCCTGCCGGTGCTCGATGGCAAGAAAGTCGTTGGCATCGTCACCAACCGCGATTTGCGCTTCGAGACCATGCTCGATCAACCCGTCAAAAATGTCATGACACCGAAGGCAAAATTGGTGACGGTCAAGGAAGGGGCTTCGCGCGAAGAAGCACTCGCACTGATGCACAAGCACCGGCTTGAGCGTGTGCTGGTCGTTAATAAAGCGTTCGAATTGCGTGGCCTCATCACAGTGAAAGACGTTTTGAAATCGAGTGAGCACCCGAATGCGTGCAAAGACGACGCCGGTCGCTTGCGCGTCGGTGCCGCCGTGGGCATCGGCGAGGGCACCGATGAGCGCGTCGAATTGCTGGTCGAGGCGGGTGTCGATGTGTTGGTAGTCGATACCGCACACGGCCACTCGAAGAACGTACTCAACCGCGTCAAATGGGTTAAAAAACACTTCCCGAATGTCGATGTGATCGGCGGTAATATCGCCACCGCCGCCGGCGCGCTGGCATTGGTGGATCATGGTGCCGATTGCGTGAAAGTCGGTATTGGCCCGGGCTCGATTTGCACTACGCGCATCGTCGCGGGCGTCGGTGTGCCACAGATTACGGCGATCGCGGACGTCACTGAAGCACTTGCCAAGTACGGCATTCCGTGTATTGCCGACGGCGGTATTCGGTTCTCGGGAGACATGGCGAAAGCGCTGGCGGCGGGTGCGTCGACGGTGATGCTGGGCGGTATGTTCGCCGGCACCGAAGAAGCGCCTGGCGAGACTGAATTGTTTCAGGGAAGGTCGTACAAAAGTTATCGCGGCATGGGTTCTGTCGGCGCAATGCAAAAAGGCTCATCGGATCGCTATTTTCAGGATCCGCAAAACAACGCCGACAAATTTGTGCCGGAAGGCGTCGAAGGCCGCGTGCCCTACAAAGGCAGCATGCTCGGCGTCGTGCATCAATTGACCGGCGGCCTGCGCGCCAGCATGGGCTACCTCGGTTGCAAAACGATCGACGCGATGCATAAAAACGCGCAGTTTGTCGAAATTACCTCGGCCGGCATTCGCGAATCGCACGTACACGATGTGCAGATCACGAAAGAGGCACCGAATTATCGTGTGGACTGATCGATGAAGTTATACGGCAGCAAAGGCTGCGGTTCGGCCGTGGTCGAAGTCATGCTTCAATTCGCGGGTATCAAGTACGAATTTATCGACGCGATTACCTGGGAGCCGTTCAGTCATCACGCTGATCTGGTCAAGGTGAACCCGCTTGCGCAAGTGCCGACGTTGGTGCTCGATGATGGATCGGTGATGACTGAGAGTGCTGCGATCATGCTGTGGTTGTGCGAACGCGTACCGCGCCTGGTTCCCGAATCGCCTGCCGCGCGGGCGCAGTTTTACCGCTGGATGTTGTTCGTGCCCGCCAATATTTACCCGATGATTTCGCTGCGCGATTTTCCGGCGCGTTGGGTTGAGGGTGAAGATGCGCAGCGGGCATTTCGCGAAAAAACCAGCGAGCATCTCAAGTCGCTGTGGTCGCAGATGGAATCCGCGCTGCGGCCCGCACCCTATGCGCTGGGCGGCGTGATGAGCGCACTGGATATCTATCTGGCCATGGTCAGCCGATGGTCGCCGGGACGCAAATGGTTAGCGGAACATTGTCCGAAACTCACCGCATCCGTGACCTTGACGGAACAACATCCGGTCGTCGCCAAAGTCTGGGAGAGAAATTTTGGAAAGTAGCACCACGGTTGGCGAAATTCCCGATGCGAAAGCAACACAGGCTAAACCGGTTGGGTTGAATTTCATACTGATCTGTGTGTTCATCGACATGCTCGGCATCGGTCTCGCCGTGCCGGTATTGCCGGTGCTGGTGGGCGAATACGTCGAGGGGCGCGACATGCAATCGCACTGGTACGGCATCCTTGCGACGGTGTTCGGGCTCTGCCAATTCCTTTGCATGCCGCTTCTGGGTGCGCTGTCCGACAAGATCGGTCGCCGGCCAGTGATGTTGTATTCGATGCTTGGCATGGCGATCAATTTCTTTTCCACCGCTTTGGCGACCAGTCTTGCAATGTTGTTCATAGGTCGTGTGATCGGCGGCATGTCCTCAGCCAGCATGTCGGTCGCGAACGCATACGCGTCAGACGTTACGACGCCGGAGAATCGCGCCAAGGCATTCGGCAAAATAGGTGCCTGCTTTGGATTGGGATTCATATTCGGCCCGGTTATCGGCGGATTCCTCGGCAGTATCAATTTGCATCTGCCGTTCTATGTCGCGGGCGCCCTTTGCATTTTGAATTTCCTGTTCGGTTATTTCTTTGTGCCCGAATCGCTGCCGCGCGAGAAGCGCAACGTCTTTTCATGGGAGAAGGCGAACCCCTTCACGGCAATCCGTGGCCTGATGCGGCGCGTGGAAATTCGCGGCCTGGTGGCGGTATTTGCGCTCGCCAGTCTTGCGCAAATTTTGACGCACACCATCTGGGTGCTGTACACCAATTTCCGTTTCGGCTGGGGTCCGTGGGAAAACGGCCTCTCGCTTTTTTGCGTCGGAATCACCGCAGCGATCGTGCAAGCCGGATTGCTAGGCTGGCTGCTGAAAATATTTGGCGAAGTGCGCCTGTCATTGCTGGGGCTGATATCCGGTGCCGTGGTCTATGTGTTGTATGGTCTCGCCACGCAGGGCTGGATGATGTACGCGTTCATTCTGGTCAACGTGCTCGCGTTCGGTGCCGGGCCGGCGCTGCAGGGCATTGTGTCCAAGCAGACCGATCCGAAAGAGCAGGGCGCATTGATGGGAAGTCTGCAATCGATCAACAGTCTCGCGGTGATCGTCGGGCCGCTGCTGGGCGCATCACTGCTCGGCGTGGTCAGCCATTATCCGCAGGGCGATTTCCGCATTGGCAGCGTCTTTTTCCTGTGCGCGATATTGAATTTGCTTGCCGTCTATATCGCTTGGCGTTACTTCAAAAGTCACGCGATTTTTTCCACGCCCTACGTGAGACCCGGAAAATAAATGTCCGACAAAATCCTCATTCTCGATTTTGGCTCGCAAGTCACGCAATTGATTGCGCGCCGCGTGCGCGAGGCGGGCGTGTATTGCGAATTGCAACCCTTCGATATGCCGGATGCCGACATCCGCGCGTTCAATCCCAAGGGTGTCATTCTTTCCGGTAGTCATGCGTCCGTCACGGAAGACGGCACCGCGCGCGCGCCGCAAGTCGTGTTTGAACTGGGCGTGCCGGTGCTGGGTATTTGCTATGGCATGCAGACCATGGCCGCGCAACTCGGTGGCATAGTTGAGACCGGTTTGGTGCGTGAATTCGGCTATGCCGAAGTGCGCGTGCGCGGGCATTCAAAATTGCTGGAGGGCATTCAGGATCGCGCCAATACGGAGGGTCATGGCCTGCTCGATGTGTGGATGTCCCACGGCGACAAAGTCACCCAATTGCCGCCGGGATTCAAGGCGATCGCATCGAACGACACCACGCCGCTGGCCGGCATGGCCGATGAAGCGCGTGGTTTCTACGCTGTGCAATTTCATCCTGAAGTTACGCACACGCGGCAGGGCCGGGCCATTTATAACCGTTTTGTCCATGACATTTGCGGCTGCGATCAATCCTGGAACATGCCGGATCATGTACCCGACGCCGTTGCGAAAATCCGTGCACAAGTCGGCGAGGAAGAAGTCATTCTCGGCTTGAGTGGCGGGGTCGATTCCAGTGTCGCCGCCGCGCTGGTGCACCAGGCCATCGGCGATCAGCTTACCTGCGTATTTGTCGACACCGGCTTGTTGCGCCTCAACGAGGGCGAGCAAGTGATGGACATGTTTGGCAATCACATGCACATGAAAATCATTCATGTCGATGCCACCGACGAGTTTTTGAGCCAATTGAAAGGTGTCTCGGATCCTGAAGTGAAACGCAAAATCATTGGCCGCGTTTTCGTCGAGGTTTTTCAGCGTGAAGCCGCAAAATTGCCTACGGCGAAGTGGCTCGCGCAAGGTACCATTTATCCGGACGTGATCGAAAGTGCTTCGGCCAAAACCAAAAAAGCCCACACCATCAAGTCGCATCATAACGTTGGCGGGTTGCCCGAGTCGCTGCATCTGAAATTGCTGGAACCGCTGCGCGAATTATTCAAGGACGAAGTGCGCGAACTCGGTGTCGCGCTGGGCCTGCCGCGTGAAATGGTCTATCGCCATCCGTTCCCCGGGCCGGGTTTGGGCGTGCGTATTCTTGGAGAAGTTTCAAAAGACGCAGCCGATTTACTGCGCCGCGCCGATGCGATTTTCATTGAAGAATTACGCGCGACGAAAGATGCAGAGGGCACAAGTTGGTATGACAAAGTCGCGCAGGCCTTCGCCGTTTTCCAGCCGGTCAAAAGTGTCGGCGTAATGGGCGATGGCCGCACCTACGAATATGTGGTTGCCTTGCGCGCGGTGCAAACCACCGATTTCATGACCGCGCATTGGGCCGAGTTGCCTTATTCGCTACTGGCCAAGGTGTCGAACCGCATCATCAATGAAGTGCGTGGATTTAATCGTGTCGTGTATGACGTCAGCGGCAAGCCGCCGGCGACCATTGAGTGGGAGTAACGGTGATGAATCTGATCGAGCGATTCCGGAAATTGTCCATCAAACGCGGCCTGACACCCGGCGCGCTGCTCGATGCGTGTCCCGACGACTTCGATATTCTGTTGCTGGCGCTGAGACGCGAATTTCCGCAATCGCGAAATTATTCCGAACGCGAAGTGAATGAAACGCTCCATCATTGGTTGCAGTCGGCAGGTGCCATGCTGGAAGTTGATCATGTTGAACTGCGCCGATGGCTGGTGGATTTCGCGATTCTTTCGCGTGACGCCTATGGCCACGCTTACACGCTTGCACCCACGCCAGTGAGGTTGCAAAAGTTGGAGTCCGACATCGCGGACATCGATTTCAAGCGCGAATCCGCCGACGCCAACGCGGCAGAATCGCTGAAGCG
>JANOKK010000639.1:0-6150 GCA_031419255.1 Betaproteobacteria bacterium | reverse complement strand
CCATGAGCGTTGGGAAGTCGAGGGCGTGTTTGATGAACTGAAGATTCATCTGCGGAAAAATCGTCGGGTGTTGCGCAGCAAGACGCCCGACGGGGTGCGCCAGGAATTCTACGGCTGGGTGCTGGCGCACTACGCGGTGAGTTGGCTGATGCAGCGGGCGGGCGATGCGCACGGCATCGCGCGACGAAGGCTGTCGTTTACCGGGCACGTCAACCTGATCGGTCGCGTCCAGCCCCGTTCCGGGGCCTTTCCCCCCGGCGCGCAGTCGATTGCGAAAGCGCTGGTTCGCCGATCTGCTGCGTGAAGCGGCAAAGCTACGATGTGTAAGCAGCCGCAATCAGTCGCGGCCGAGAATGGTGAAGCGACGACATTCACCTTACCCAAGCCATGTGCGCCCCCGACCTCCAAGCAAGACGCGAAATGACACGCCAACATCCTTGCCACCCACCCCATTGACCGGGAGGGTGCCATTTGCTATTTTACGGTAAACGAACAGTATTGAGACTTGACCCCGTCCTCGCGTGACCCGAAAGACTTGACCCCGTCCTCGAACCAATCCGAAAGCCTTATTGGCCGTCGGCGGAAAATAGTTCGTGGCCGATACGGGACATCATTAAGGACTTCTGAATGATCCGTTCTAGATTGAAATTTCACGCCGTACTCTTGCTTGTTGCAACGATTGCGTTACCTGCAATTGGCGCGCCGGATATGCAAAGAGTGCCGCCAGTGAAGGTCATTGATCCAGTCCAGTACTTGGTTGACAAAGAGGCCGTCGATTTAGTGGCTATCGTTAAGGTTAAGCAGTCCGAAATCCGTTGGGTAATTCTTCCTGATGGAGATAACTTGTCGCTCTATGTTGCGGACGTCGAGATGATCCAGGTGCTTGCCGGCAGTCCAGATTGGCCCGTTGGATCTCGACAAACCGTTATGCAATACGATTACAGCGATCTGATTTTTGAGCCCATTTCGCCACCTGTCATTGGAAAACACCGCTACCTGTTATTTGCTACCAGGACTCCCAAAGATGGCGAGACACCCGCGCTTGCGTTGTGGACGGCACATGCTCAGGGTTTTCCCTTGTTGCGCGGCGGCAATGCCAACGAGTTTGTCTACTGGAATGGCAAGGCCTATGGCGTTGCGGCAATAAGAGAGTCTCTCAAGGTAAAACGTTTGCTTCCCTTGGACAAAATCATTGATCCAATGCGGCGCTTGCGAATTGCGGAATCGCGAATGCGGGACGGCAACGTAGGCGACGAGAAAGCCTTCGTTCACGGCCTGCTAATGAATGTGGTTGATCCGGACGGGCAAGCGAAGAATGTCGAGCCGCTCGCAAATAGTCTCGCCGCAAACGACATGTTTGGCATGAGCAAAGGTAGTGGTCAGCCTCATGGCATTTGGTACAACAGTCTGACCCGGCTTCGCGACTTTGGAAAGCGCGATTCTGGGCGCAGCGAAGTTGCCAAAGCGTTGACCCCTATTGCGCAAACAGGTCGGCCTCCTATCCGTTTGGCCACGGCTCTTGCACTTGTCGATCTTGGGAGCGACGCGGGCCGTAACGCGTTAATTAGAGGATTTGAAACGGAGTCGGGGCCAATTTCCAGCGATCCCCCCGACACGATGACTTTTCCTGGCCGCTATCCTTATGATCAGTCATCGGTATTGGCATGCGCTCACGCACTAGCTCGACTCGGGGATCGTCGTGGTTTACGGCACATGCTCCCCGATGTGCGATTGGCGGCGGCGAGTGCGCTAGTTGAGAAGCCCGATGCAGAACTCAAAATGGCTTTGCAGGCGCTCGTCGCCGAAATTCTCCCGGATGTAGAAAAGCTCCGGACAAGCGGAGAATTGGCAAAGACCCGCCGACCAGGCGATTACACGAATCGCTACCCTGCAAATTGGGTGCGAGCCTTGCAATTGCATGCAAGAACGGGTGATGACGGGTCATTTCGCCAACTCGTCGAGGCATATCGGGCCGATGCGGACACCTATCCCAAGGAAGAGACTGCGCTAATGCCAAGGGGACGAATGTCGTCCTGGTCGTCCAACGGACTATCGCCGGCACGCGGCATTCGCGATTCACATAGCACTCCGTCAAAAGTACTTGAACGGCTTCACCGATTGTTCTCGCAAGACAACCGCTGGGACAATGACGCTTTCAAAGCGCTTCGAGATTCGCTTGTAGAAACTCCCCCAAGTGCAGTGACACGACATGTTCGGCCCAAACCTACGGAAATAGCAATTACTGAACTCCTTAACAGCGTAGACCCAGCAAAGCGCGCAGAGGGCTTGGCCGCCGCCGGCTACCATCACATGGACATGTTTTACGCGAAGGTGCTTGAGGTAGCGTTAACGGGCGTGGGCGTGGAGAAAAACGCGGCGATCTATTCACTGGGACTTTATGGCCGAGACGTATCGGAAGCCGTTTTGCGTCAACTTCTGGCGACGCAAGACCTCGAACTGCGATTCAACTCCATCGAACTTGCAACGCGCAAGGATGCTGTGCGTTTCGCGCAGGAAACCATGGATTTTGTGCGTGCAAAAATTTCGCAGACGAAAGCGGCAAATGCCGATGACTGGAACCTCCAACGAGAGCTAGCATATTTGCCTCGAATTGTGAGCCGCTTGGCGCGTGGCCCGATTCCTCCGCCGATGCAAGCCGGACTAAAAGATCCGGAACCAACCGTTCGTCGCATCGTGGTACAGGCTATGGAGCTAAGTGGCAATCCAGATTCTGTCAAATATATTCAACCGCTTACGCGAGATCCAAACAAGGCTACAAAAGAAGCAAGTCGGCAAGCGATTCGGACTCTGGGGCCAATGAAATAGAAAATAGTCTACAGACGAGGCATATCTCTGTTCACACAGCACGCAGCATGGAAAAAACTAAAGGTAACATTGAAGGGTTCGTAGTCGATATTTTTCCTTGGGCGCAATAAGAATCGACCGCGTCGCGCTTTAATTCAACGTCATTCGCCCAATCATTCAACGGTGATTTTGTGACCCCGAAAATAAAGGAACTTGTCGCAGAACTTGAACGGGCCGGTTTCGCCAATCGCGGCGGGAAAGGTAGTCACCGAAATTTTGTCCACCCGCGAGTTCCGAAACCGATCACAATATCGGGAGCACTCGGCGAGGATGCAAAGCAGTACCAAATCCGCGCCGTAAAGCGCAGTGTCGAGGAGTCAAAATCATGAAAGAAAGTACAAGGTACGCGAAAATTGTCGAGTGGTCAGACGAGGATCAGTGCTTTGTCGGAAGCTCACCAGGACTCGTCTACGGCGGTTGCCACGGTCAGGATGAAAAGGCAGTTTTCGGGCAACTGTGCCAAATCGTTGACGAAGCAATCGCGCTTTACCACCGGGACGGCAAATCGCTGCCGCCACCTACGTCAGGTCGCGACTACGCCAATAAAATGCAACACGTTGCATAACATTGCGGTCAGGTTCGCACCCTTCGGTCGCTGGGAAGCGCCAATTTTCGCCGACCCTTACGTGAATTCGCTATACGCCTGCTTCGCAGAAAACTGACCGGCAGCAATGGTCTGAAAGCGGATATTCGCTTGTGAAAATCGACGCTTCAACCCCAATGGCTTTTAGTCGACAGCTCGATGCATTGGCCAAACACCCTTTACGGGTTGGATGACACTTTCCCAGCACAACAAGTCGTAGACCGCCATTCCACGAGCCACTCAGAGCAAAATCGTGCGGAACGCCGTGCCAGCATTTAAGGGGCCGTGGTCGATATTTTTTCTTGGACTTAAAAATGAGGAAAAGGGGTCAGCGTCAATTATTTTTTGGGATATTCTAGCCTCATGGCCCGTCGCGCTCGTATTCGGGCCAAAAGGGAACAAATAGGGCCACAGACGAATTAAATCATCAACACTGCGGTCAAAATCACTCCGTTAAGTAGCTGGACGCCACAAAAGCGCGCCGCCATTTACAGTGGTCTACAAGGGTGTCAAAAAGCGACCAAGCGGTATACTGATATTTTTATGGAGGCCCTATGCGCTATCGCATTGCTGTTCACCAATCTGAAGAAGGATTTTCCGTCTCTGTTCCTGGTCTGCCCGGTTGCTGGTCGCAAGGTGACACTGACGTCGAAGCAGTCGAGAATATCAAAGATGCAATTCGCGAATACCTTGCCGTTGTCGACGAGCAACTACGTGGCGAAGAAGTTCGCGAAATTGAAGTCGCGGTCTGATCTTGCCGAAAATTCCCGGCGTAAATCACCTTGATGCGGTGCGTGCATTGCAGAAAGCCGGATTTATGATCGCCCGGCAGGGAAAACACATCGTCATGTCAAATGGCGGGCGCATTTTGACGATTCCCCGGCACAACCCCGTTAACGCATTTACTTTAGGTGGAATCGTTCGTGACGCAGGGCTCACCATTGACGAGTTTCGCGCACTTATTTAGTAGCGTGCTTCCCGACTCGTCGCCCAAGTCCGCTCTCTTTAGTCGCGGAACGCGCCAACAGCGTGCCACTTAGCTTGGCCATTGTTGTCCGCCTTGCAGAGGGCTGGCTAACTGCAGCCGGTCGATAGCGGACATACAATTGTGAAAATCGACGCTTCAAACCCAATGGCTTTTAGTCGACAGCTCGATGCATTGGCCAAACACCCTTTACGGGTTGGATGACACTTTCCCAAGCACTACAAGTTGTAGAACGCCATTCCGTGCGCCACTCAGACCAAACATGTCTGAAACACCGCGCCAGTACTAGACTTTAGCTAGTTCGACGTTCTTTCCCGCCCCCGCAACCGCCCCACCACCCCCGTCGGAAAATAATAAACCGACAACACAAATAACACCCCCAGCCACAACAGCCATCGATCCGGCGACAGCAACGCGGATAACCATGGCACGCCACTCGCGGCATCGCTGCCGAAGCGCAACAAATCCTGCAAATAACTTTGCGCCACCACAAAGAGCGCCGCACCGATCGCAGCACCATAGATCGTGCCCATTCCGCCGATGACCACAATCAACAACACGTCCATCATGATCTCGAAAGATAGCGATGTATCCGGACCGTTGTAGCGAAGCCACAGCGCCAGCATCACCCCCGCGAGAGTGGCGAACAGGGCGGAGAGCACGCTGGAAATGGTGCGATACACCACGACCCGATAGCCGATCGCTTCGGCGCGAAATTCATTTTCACGGATCGCCTGCAACACGCGACCGAACGGCGAATTGACGATGCGCAACATCGCCAGCAGCAACGTGAGCGCCGTAACAAACAGCAGGTAATAGCAAATCAGCCGGCCATCGAACGTGACACCGAGAAACGGTTCTTCAAACAAGCGGAATCCGCCGGTGAGAATTTCCGGCACCTTGAAATTAAGCCCGTCTTCGCCGCCCGTTAAATCCGACAACTGTGAGGCCAGCGTCTGAAATGCCGAGGCGACGGCGAGCGTAATCATTGCAAAAAATATCGCACGTACCCGCAGTGAAAAAAGTCCGACGGCGAGCGCCAGCACAAATGACAGCGCAAGTGCGGCAAACGTGCCGATGGCGATGGCCTCCCACGTCGGGCCGAACCGGCTGCACGCAATCGCAATGCCGTAGGCACCAATTCCAAAGAACATGGTATGGGCGAAACTGACGATGCCGGTGTAGCCAAGCAGCAAATCAAAGCTCGCCACCAGCACCAAAAATACCAGCACCTTGGCCGCAACACTCAGCGCTTTCACGCCGGGAAAAATAAACGGCGCGAAGGCCAGCGCCAGCAACAATAAAACCAGCACCACCGCCAAGATGCGGCTGCGCGGAAAATCATTGGAGAGTAGGCGGCTCAGCATTGGCGACCCTACCGGTTTACGACTGGATACACGCCTTGCGGACGCCACAACAGAACCGCCGCCATCAGCGCAATATTGGAAAACAGCGCGACTTTTGGCGCGAGAAAACCGGCGTAGTTTGCCATCAGGCCAACCAGCAACGCTCCGATCAACGCGCCGCCGGTGGAACCGAGTCCGCCAATGATGATGACGATGAAAATCAGCACGTTGACCTGCGCGCCCATGTGCGGGGTCACGTTTTGCTGGTACATGCCCCACATCACGCCGCCCAGACCCGCCAGCGCACTACCGACAACAAAGACGCCGATAAAAAGGCGGCGGATACGATAACCGAGCGACTCCACCATTTC
>JANOKK010000638.1:0-3242 GCA_031419255.1 Betaproteobacteria bacterium | reverse complement strand
CTGCGGGTTTTGGGGATGTCTTGGAACTGCTAAAAACATCATTTTGGTGCCGAGGGCCGGAATCGAACCGGCACGCCCTTGCAGGCGCGGGATTTTGAGTCCCGTGCGTCTACCAGTTCCGCCACCCCGGCTTTATCTGGGTTCAACGGGCGCTTTTGAATTCACCCATTTGGTAGGAGGCGGATTATAGCGTAATCTCGGCGGCCAACTGAAACGCATACCATGAATCTCACCGACTTCGACTATCACTTGCCTGCGGAATTGATCGCGCAGCATCCCACGCCGGAGCGCACGGGCAGCCGGCTACTGCATCTCGACGGCAACACGGGTGCGTTCATTGATCGGCAATTTCGCGAACTGCCGGGGCTGATCCGCGCGGGCGATGTGCTGGTGTTCAACAATACGAAGGTGATCAAGGCGCGCTTGCATGGGGCGAAGGAGACCGGCGGCAAGGTGGAAGCGTTGATCGAGCGCGTACTCGCCGATGGGCAACGTGCACTCGCGCATGTGCGCGCATCGAAGTCTCCGCAGCCGGGATCAATGTTATGGTTTGGCGAGGGTGACGTGCGTGTGCAAGCGACCATGATCGGACGCGTGGATGATTTGTTCGAACTCGATTTTGGTGCCGATGTGCATCGCATTTTGGAGCGCATCGGCGAAGTACCGCTGCCTCCTTACATCGAGCATTCCGCCGATGCCGACGACACGGTGCGCTATCAAACCGTGTACGCGCGCCATCCTGGCTCGGTTGCGGCACCGACGGCGGGACTGCATTTTGACGATGCGCTGTTGGCAGTTTTGCAGGCGCAAGGCGTGGCGCTCGCGTACGTCACGCTGCACGTCGGCGCGGGCACGTTTCAGCCGGTGCGCGATAACGATATTTCGAAGCATGTAATGCATAGCGAATGGTATGACGTGCCGGTGGAAACCGTTGACGCGATTGGGCAGGCGCGGGCGAATGGCGGGCGCGTGATTGCGGTCGGTACCACCAGCATGCGCACGCTGGAAGCGGCGTCATCGGGCGGTGAATTACGCGCGGGTTCGGCCGAGACGAAAATTTTCATCACGCCGGGATATGAATTCAAGTCAGTGGATCGCCTGATCACCAATTTTCACTTGCCGAAATCGACGCTGATGATGTTGGTGTCGGCGTTCGCCGGGACGGAAAATATTCAGCGCGCGTATGCGCACGCGGTGGCGGAGAAATATCGGTTCTTCAGTTATGGGGATGCGATGTTGCTGGAGAGGAAGTCTCGAATCGCCGATTGAAATTGGTGGGACGCGGGGGCGACGGTGGAATTGTGCGTTTCAGAAATTGAAACACAAGCACTGGAGCGGTGTTTCGAGCAAATGTGGCTGGAAAGGCGCGCCAGTATTAGAGTTTCTCTGGAAAAACGTTGTCTATTTTGAATGTGGTTCGACAAGCTCACCACGAACGGATTCAAGAAGTAACCGTTCGCGCCCGGTCCAAAATACAGCGCTGTCATCCTGAGCGCAGCGAAGGATATCGTTATGCGACAAGATCCTTCGCTGCGGCCAGAACTTGCCCCGGACTTGATCCGGGGATGACAGCGTATTTTTCGTCAGCTCAAATGCACCCGACTCTGCGCGCTCACATGCTGTTTCAGAAACTCCATCTGATCCGCCAAAATCCGGCGATTGGCTAAGATCAGGAATTCCGCGCGATTGGGAATGTACGGCGCATAAATCAATTCCATTTGCGCTTCTTCCGGCAGGCGGCTGCCTTTGCGTTCGTTGCAGGGCCGGCAGGCGGTGACGACGTTCATCCAGGTATCGAGGCCGCAGCGCGAGTACGGGATGATGTGGTCGCGGGTCAATTTGGAGTGCGAAAAAATGCCGGCGCAGTAACCGCACACATGGCGGTCGCGATGAAACAGTTCGCGGTTGTTGAGCGGCGGCACCTGATTGAAACTCTTCATCGCCATCGCCTTGCCGCGAATCGCGATGATGGAGGCCGAGGTGACGGTGGAGATCTCACCCGTGTCGCGGCATTTACCGCCTGACACGGTAAACGCGTCGCTGCCGGTCTCCCAGGCGACACGCGATTTCGCGTAATACCAGACGGCGTGTTGCCAGGTGATCCAGCGATGCGGGATGCCGTTTTGATCCAGCGTCAAAATCAACGGAAAGCGCTTCGCCTCAGCGGAAAAAAGCGAGAACGCGGGCTCGAACGGCTCCTGCAGACGCGGTGCCAACGACACGACGGGTGCCATTGAGGGTTTGGCCAGCTTCTGATGATGCCGGGCATGCGATCCGGTTTTGCTTCTGTGTTGCACGCTTGCTCCTTCTGTCGTTCCTGCGGTTTCTCGCTTGGCGAATTCAGGGTCTAACATCCATAATGCGGATTCAGGAAACTGTTGCGATTATCTGCCTGATTGCTGCATAAAAACCGCAACGTGCAACGCCCCGCACGGTGTGAGGCTAAACGATTTTTCAACGAATGAGAAGCCCCTATGAATCTTGATCGAGTCGATTCCGGCCGCGATGTGCCCAATGACGTGAACGTCGTCATCGAAATTCCGATGAGCGGCGACCCGATCAAGTATGAATTGGACAAAGCCACCGGCGCTTTGTTCATTGATCGTTTCATGTCGACCTCCATGCATTACCCGTGCAACTACGGCTACATTCCCCACACGTTATCTGACGATGGCGATCCGGTCGATGTGCTGGTGGTCACACCGTTTCCGCTGATTCCCGGCGTGGTGGTGCGTTGCCGGCCGATCGGCATGTTGAAGATGACTGACGAAGCCGGTGGCGATGAAAAGTTGCTGGCGGTGCCAGTCGATAAGCTCACGCCTATTTATCGCAACGTGCAATCTGTGCGCGATCTGCCGGAACTCACCACCAGCCAGATCACGCATTTTTTCCAGCACTACAAGGACCTGGAAGCGGGAAAATGGGTCAAGGTGGAAGGCTGGGTAGGGGCTGAGGAGGCCAAAGCAGCGATTCTCGAGGGCGTTAAACGCTACAAGGCGTTGAAGATAAAGCCGCGCTTTTGATTCCGGGCTTGTAAAGCCGGGCTGGTCATTTCCGTTCCGTTCGCCCAGAGGTATCGAAGGGCAGGATGCACCGCCGCACTTCCAGCCCTTCGATACCTCTGGGCGAACGGATTGGTTTGAATTCTAGGGCGAACGGGGCGGGTTGTTAGCTCGAATCAATTTGTCGATTCCACTTTGCCCAATGCGCGCGAAAGTTTTGCGCCGCACCGCCGACCAACC
>JANOKK010000637.1:0-2399 GCA_031419255.1 Betaproteobacteria bacterium | reverse complement strand
AGCGCGGCCGTACCTCCCGACAACGCCACCGGTGCGCCGCCTTTGGTGATCTTCACCGCGCAATATTTCAACTCTGCAATCTTGCCGAATGGGTCGAGCGCAGGATTGGTGAGAATGTTCGCTGCCGCTTCGTAGAACGCGAAGGGAATAAAGATCGAGCCGATCGGCGTGCCTTCGTCTGCGCGCACTTTGATGCCGACTTTGCCGCGACGCGATTCGACCGTCACGTTATCACCTGCCGCAACACCAACGAGTCGCATGTCGAGCGGATTCATGCTGACCACCGCTGCAGGTTCGAGCGCATCGAGTACCGTCGCACGGCGCGTCATCGAACCTGTATGCCAGTGTTCGAGCTGCCGTCCGGTAATCAGCACGAACGGATAATCTTCGTCGGGGCGCTCATTGGCGGGAATGATATCGGCCGGCACAAATTTCGCGCGACCATCGGCCGTGGGGAAACTATCGACGAACACCACCGGCTGGCCGGGATCGTTGTCGTCTTTGCACGGATAGGTGACGGACGATTCGCGATTCAGGCGATCCCATGAAATGCCGGATATCGATCCCTGTGCGATGTGTAATTCTTCGTACACTTCCGCAACGCCACTCTCTTCGCCCTGATAATTCCAATTCAAACCGAGGCGTTTCGCGAGTTGCTGGATGATCCACAAATCCTGACGCGCGTCACCCGGCATCTCCAGCGCGCGTCGGCCCAATTGCACCATGCGATCGGTGTTGGTGACGGTGCCGGTTTTTTCCGGCCATGCGGACGCCGGCAGAATCACGTCGGCAAGGTACGCGGTTTCGGTCAAGAAAATGTCCTGCACCACCAGCATGTCGAGTTTCGCCAAACCGCCGCGCGCGTGATTCGCATCGGGGTCGGACATCGCCGGATTTTCGCCCATCACGTACATGCCTTTTATTTTTCCATCGTAGGCGGCGTCCATGATCTCAACGACCGTGAGACCGGGTTTGTTGTCGAGCTTGGTGGCCCACAATTTTTCAAAGCGCGCATGCGATTCGGGATTGTCGACGCGTTTGTAATCGGGGAACATCATCGGGATCAAGCCCGCGTCCGAGGCACCCTGCACGTTATTTTGGCCGCGCAGGGGATGCAGGCCCGAGCCGGGTTTGCCGACCTGGCCGGTCATTAACGTGAGTGCGATCAGGCAGCGCGCATTGTCGGTACCGTGGACGTGTTGCGAAATGCCCATGCCCCAGAGAATGATCGAGGCTTTCGAGGTCGCGTAGGCGCGCGCGACTTCGCGTAACGTCTCCGCCGGAATGCCGCAGAGTGGTGCCATTTTTTCCGGCGAATAGTCTTTCGAGTTTTCTTTCAACGCCGCGTAATTGTGGGTGCGGTTCTTGATGAATTCCTCGTTCACCAATCCTTCTTCGATGATGGTGTAAATCATCGCGTTCAACATGGCCACATCCATGTCGGGTTTGAACTGCAGGTAGCGCCAGGCGTGTCGGTAGAGATCGTTCCTGCGCGGATCGAGCACTACGAGCTTGGCACCCTTCTTCGCGGCGTTCTTGATCCATGTGGCGGCCACCGGATGATTCGACGTCGGGTTCGCGCCGATCAGAAAAATCAAGTCTGCCTTGGCCACATCGCTCACTTGATTCGATACCGCACCGGAACCGACACCTTCGAGCAATGCCACCACCGATGACGCGTGACAAAGTCGCGTGCAGTGATCGACGTTGTTGGTTTGAAATCCCGTGCGAACGAGTTTCTGGAACAGATACGCTTCTTCGTTTGAACCTTTCGCGGAACCGAATCCCGCTAACGCATTAGGCCCATGTTGGTCGCGGATTTTCGCGAGTGTGCCGCCGGCGAGATCGAGCGCTTCTTCCCACGTCGCTTCGCGAAAAATATCGCGCCAGTTTTCCGGATCCATGCGGAAATCTGCGGTTTTGGGTACGCCGGCTTTGCGGATCAGCGGCTTGGTGAGACGCTGCTTGTGATGCGCGTAATCGAAGCCGTAGCGGCCTTTCACGCACAAACGACTGTGGTTCGACGGCCCGTCGCGGCCATCGACGCGGATGATGGTGTTGTCCTTGACGTGATAGGTGAGTTGGCAACCAACGCCGCAATACGGGCATACGCTATCGACTACCTTGTCGGCAACGATTTGGTAGGCTTCCTTTGCGGGTGCGAGTGCGCCGGTCGGGCAGGCCTGCACGCATTCGCCGCAGGCGACACAGGTGGAGAGCCCCATCGGGTCATCGAAATCAAACACGATTTTCGAATTGCCGCCGCGAAACGCGTAGCCGATGACGTCGTTGTTCTGCTCTTCGCGACAGGCGCGCACACAGCGTGTGCATTGAATGCAGGCGTCGAGATTGACCGTCATCGCGGGATGCGAAAAATCAGGGTTGGGTTGTTGGCGCGC
>JANOKK010000636.1:0-5911 GCA_031419255.1 Betaproteobacteria bacterium | reverse complement strand
CCAACGCCAACGCCTGCACTTCTGCTTCCGCCTTTGCACGAGCCTCGGAAAGCGCGCGCTGTTGCTGCGATTCTTTTTCCATCTGCTCGCGCGTCAAGCGATCGCGCGTATCGGAGATCGAATCCTTCTGTTTCTTTTCTGCGGCAACCTTGGTTTCAAGGTCAAGTCGCGCGCGTTCAGCGGCCAATTGCGCGCGCTTCGCTTCTTCCATCGCGCGCTGCTCGGCCTCGCGCTTGGAACGCGCCTCGATTTCGAGGCGTGCACGGATCTGCGCCTCGCGTTCCGCTTTGGCGCGTGCCTCGGTCTGGGCTTTTTCGCGCGCGGCGGCGAGGGCGGCTTCAAGGGCGGGATCAGGCTTCGGAGGCGTGACCTCGCGTGCCGGTGCCGGCGCACTGGCACGCTCGACCTGATCGGCCGATGCGGGCGAGCGGTATTGCGAAGGCTTGAAGCTGGCAGTGGCGCTAAAATCGATCTTCGGCGCGGCCGCTGCCGCTTTTTTCGGTGCAGTAAAATCGAAATCGTCGTCGTCGCCAGCCCCGAAATCTGACAGCGGAACTTCCTGGCGCACCTCGAAAACTTTGATGTAGCCTTCCTTTTGCAGCGCCGTCAGCGCTTTCTCCAGCGATGGCACGGGGTAATCGGCTTTCTCGGAAATCACCGTCACATCCGACTTGCCGTCAATGGATTTCAGAATCTTCATCAAGTCGCGCGACAGCGACTGCTTCTTCTGATTGACTTGTGTGACGCCCTTGGCGGTTTTCGTGAAAACTGTTTTCAAATCCATCGCGTCACTCTTTTTTAGAAATAGATGGTGTGTCTGGCATCCCGACTTGCAACAACGACACGCTTACCGGAAATACAGGCGAAGTCCGGACAAAGCCGCCCTGCGTGCCAAAGCCCAAGCGTTAATCTTCTCACGAAACGCCGGTTTTCGTCAGCCCGTTCCATAGACATTGACCAAAGCGATAAGATGCGTTCGCCTAATGCATCGCCCAGTGCCGGTCAACGCGACGGTGCCGCCAATCGTTGATTGCGGCATCACTCGTCCCTCAATATGGAAATGCCCATGAATGCGTCTTCGCTGTTTCACGGTTTGTGCATTGCAGCAAGTTTGTGTGCCAGCGCTGCCGCATGGGCCGATCCCCCAGCCCGCGTCGGTCGCATTACCCTGCTCGAAGGCAAAGTATCGTTTCACGGCGAGCGCGATAGCGGTTGGCAACAAGCGCAACTCAATTATCCGGTCACGTCCGAAAATTCGCTGTGGACCGAGGCGAAATCGCGCGCAGAAGTGCGCATCGGCCCTTCCGCGATTCGCATCGACGACGATAGCGTGTTCGATGTCGTCGCGCTGCAAGACGATGTCGTGCAGGGTTACCTGCAACGCGGCTCGATTCATGTAAGGCTGCGGTCCTCAGGTGAGATCGACGGCAATGACCTGGTGAGAATCGATACACCGCAGGGCCGTTTCATTCTCGACGGCAATGGCCGTTACCGAATCGATGCCGATGTGGATGGGCGTGCAGGGCCTCACTCCGGCAGTCGCGAAAGCCGCATCGCGGTTTTTTCCGGGCGGGCGCGATTCGAAGGCATCAATGGCACCGATACTCGTCTCGCCATCGACGCCGGAAAACAATTCAGCGCCCGCATGAACGATAGCGGCAACGCGACCGATTTCCGTTTCGAGACCTTGAGCGAAACGAACTTCGACCGCTGGGCGGACATTCGCGACCGCGAATGGGATCGCGTACACGAACGTTACGCGCGTGCGGTCAGTCCCGAATCGCGCGAAAGCCATGTCTCGCCATACATGACCGGCTACGAAGATCTCGATGCAAATGGCGAATGGATCGATGACCGCGAATATGGTCGCCTGTGGGCACCGCGCGTACTGATCGCAGGCTGGGCACCCTATCGGTATGGCCGCTGGAACTACGTGCAGCCGTGGGGCTGGACCTGGATCGACGACGCTCCATGGGGATTCGCACCCTTCCACTATGGGCGCTGGGTGCAAGTGCGTTCACGTTGGTGCTGGTGGCCGGGTACCTATGTCCGCCGTCCGGTTTACGCGCCCGCATTGGTCGCCTGGTTCGGCGGCGCGGGGACGCAATTGACGATTGGTTCCGGCCCGGCAGTGGGTTGGTTTCCGTTAGCACCTCGGGAACATTACATTCCGCGATACACCAAAAATATTGATTACCTGCGCCGTATCAACCATTTGCCGCGCGATCACATGCCGATTGCGGCCCCGCCGCATTACCGCAATCATGTACCTGGTGCCACGATCATCAACAACACGACATTCATCAATGGTGAACGCGTTGGCCGCAATCGGGCAAGCGTTCCGCCGCAAGTGATTGCCGGGCACCTGCCGAACACCAATTCTGATCGCGTTCCTCCGCCGCGCGCACGCATGCCGGGTGGCGAACGGCCGAATGACGGCAGGCGCGGCAATGCTGCCGATGGCCCGCGCCTGCCGCAGGAGGCACCACCCGCGAATGCCCCACGTCCACCAAGATCGCGGGGCGCCGAGCCGGGTGTGATCGCGCCGCAACCGCCGCGCATCGCTGAGCCGCCGTTGATTCGCCCGAACGAGCCGGCAGTCGGTAATGTGAGCCCGCCATCGCCGCGCCCTCCTTCAACGTTGCGCGCACCCGCGCCGCCGCCCGCAGTCATGCCGAGTCCCGCTCAAACCGATCCTGCGGGTGCACGCGACACTCGCGAACCGCAAAGTCGCCGCGAACCACGCGCCCCGGCTGCAAGATATTCACGACCGGCACCCGAAACGGCACCTTCGCCATCGTTGCCGTCGCCACCCAACCCGAGCTACGCGCCACAGGTAAACTCACGTCCGCAAATGCCACGTACGGTTGCACCAAGTGCTGAAACCGGTGCGCCAATCGTGAGACGTGCGCCCGAAAACACCGTCAAACCGCGTCAGGATGCGGCACCTGAAGTGGCACCACCGAAGGCTGAAATCAGAGAAACGCGGCAAAAATCCGGCGTGGTCAGAGAGTAAATTGATCCGCGCCCGCAGATTGCGGTACGGCGCGACATCACTTTTTCTTCGATTCCCAATACGGCGGATCGCCGAAGGTTTTTTTCATGAAATCGATGAACAACCGCACCTTCGCGGGCAAGAATTTCCGATCCGGATAGACGGCGAAAATATCGCTGCCGGGTGCGGCGAATTTGGGCAGCACTTCGATCAAACGACCCTTGTCGATTTCCTCGGACACTTCCCAGGCGCTGCGCCACGCGAGTCCATGCCCGGCAAGTGCCCAGCGCGTCAACACTTCGCCGTCATTGCAATGCAAATGTCCGCCGACTTTCACCGTGAGATTGCGGGTAGCGTCGCGAAACGACCAGCCATCCGACAAGCCTTCATCCGTCGCCGTCACCAGACAATTGTGCTTGGCTAAATCGGTGAGCACCATCGGTTTGCCATGGCGCTTGAAATATTCGGGCGAACCAATCACCACGCGATGGTTCGAAGCGAGTTTGGTTGCAATTAAATCGGCGTTTTTCAAATCCGCAATGCGAATCGCAAGATCGACGCGTTCGTTTTTGAGATCCACGATGCGCTCGGACAAATGCAGCGTCACATTGAGGTTTGGGTGCGCGTCGACAAACGCCGGCAGGTGCGGCGCGATATGCCGTCGCCCGAATGCCGTGGGTGCCGAAACAATCAGACGTCCGGTCGCACTGCGCGCGCCGGCAGTGAGCGATTCTTCGGCCGCGCGCAACTCATTGAGAATGTTGCGCACATCGTCGTGAAACGCGACGCCTTCTGGCGTCAGCGTAATTTTGCGGGTTGAGCGTTTGAACAACTTCACGCCCAACTGCTCTTCAAGTTGATCGATACGACGACCGACCATCGCCGGCGTGACGCCTTCATCGCGCGCAACGGCCGACAAACTCTCCGTCTTGGCGACATCTATAAATGTCTGCAATGCCTTCAATCGATCCATTTTCAGCCTCCAAACAACGGTGAAACGCTAAATTCGCCTGTATCAAATGCTTATGTTTTAATGGCGATTATCACAATAATAGTATCGTAATACAATTTGGGTATCATTAACAAGCCCGCCGCGTTTCGATCCATTTCCGATCGCGCCTTCGCGGGGTCAAGGAATTCCTATGTCAACGATGCTTACCCTTCCCGCCGGCCTCGCCATCAACGCGGACATCACTCCACCATACGCGCAAATTCTCGCGCCCGATGCATTGGCGTTTCTTGCCCGACTGGCGCGCAAGTTTGAACCGACCCGTCAATCGTTATTGCAGGCGCGCGCCGCAAGGCAGAAAAAATTTGACGCCGGTGTACTGCCGGATTTTCTGACCGCGACCAAACACATCCGCGACGGAAAATGGGTGGTAGCCGCGTGTCCCGCCGATATTCAGGATCGCCGCGTTGAAATCACCGGCCCGACCGATCGCAAGATGGTGATCAATGCGTTGAATTGCGGTGCCAACACGTTCATGGCGGATTTTGAAGACGCCAATTGCCCGACCTGGGCCAACATGATCGAAGGCCAGATCAACCTACGTGACGCCAACTCGCGCACGATTTCATTTGAACAAAACGGCAAGCAATACAAACTGAACGATCGACCCGGCGTGCTGTTTCCGCGCCCGCGCGGCTGGCATCTGGATGAAAAGCACGTGATGCTGGATGGCAAGCCCATCTCTGGCGCGCTGTTCGATTTCGCGCTGTACTTTTTTCACAGCGTTAAAGCACTGCTCGCACGCGGCAGCGGCGTGTATTTTTATTTGCCAAAACTCGAATCACATCTTGAAGCGCGTCTCTGGAACGACATTTTCGTGATGGCGCAAACCGAGCTCGGTGTGCCGCAAGGCTCCATCAAGGCGACGGTTTTGATTGAAACCATCGTCGCCGCATTCGAGATGGACGAAATTCTGTACGAGATGCGCGAACACAGCGCGGGTCTCAACATCGGCCGCTGGGATTACATTTTTTCCGCGATCAAAAAATTTCGTTTGAACAAGGATTTTTGTCTCGCAGATCGCAGTCAGGTCACGATGATGGCACCGTTCCTGCGTGCGTATGCATTGTCGCTGGTGAAAACCTGCCACCGACGCAACGCATTCGCGATGGGCGGCATGGCGGCGCAGATTCCAATCAAGAACGACGAAGCGGCCAATGCGGTCGCGATGGAAAAAGTGCGTCTCGACAAATTGCGCGAAGTCACCGACGGCTGCGATGGCACCTGGATCGCGCATCCGGGCCTGGTCAGCATTGCCAAAGCAGTGTTCGATGAGCACATGAAGACACCGAACCAGATTCATCGCCAGCGCGATGACGTGAGTTTCACGGCAAAAGATTTGTTGAATTTTCAGCCCGAAGCGCCGATCACCGAAGCCGGTGTCCGCAACAACATTCAGGTCGGCATTCAATATGTCGGCTCATGGCTGGCCGGCAACGGCTGCGTGCCGATTTTCAATCTGATGGAAGATGCGGCGACGGCCGAAATTTCGCGCAGCCAAGTGTGGCAATGGATTCGTTCGCCGAAAGGCGTGCTGGTCGATGGCCGCAAAGTGACCAAAGAAATGGTCTCGGCATTGACCAAGGATGAATTGAAATTGACGCCCGCCATCGTCGGTGATATGGCATACGCGGCGGGCAAATATGTCGAAGGCGCGGCAATGTTTGAGTCGCTGATCATGGACGACAACTACGAGGAGTTTTTGACGTTGCCCGCGTATCGGGCGATTGCCTGAACAACGGCGATAGTTTCAACGATTCCATTTCTCAATTATTCGTGCTGTCATCCCCGGATCGAGTCCGGGGATGACATGGCACTTTTGAAATGGAAGTGGAATGAATACAAAGCCCGCGTTGTGCGGGCTCTTTCTTGTCGCCCATGACAACGATGAAGGTTGCCCTCCCCGG
>JANOKK010000635.1:0-2169 GCA_031419255.1 Betaproteobacteria bacterium | reverse complement strand
CCCGTTCGGTTGCCTGAACAAAGCGCGTTACGGCATTTCCTGGGGCGCGTTGGGCGCGGCCGAATTTTGCTGGCACGCCGCGCGTCAATATACGATGGATCGGATGATGTTTGGCAAACCGCTGGCGGCGACACAATTGATCCAGAAAAAATTGGCCGACATGCAAACCGAAATTACACTGGGGTTACAAGGCTCGTTGCGCGTTGGGCGACTACTCGATGAAGGCCGCGCGACGCCGGAAATGATCTCGCTCGTCAAGCGAAACAGTTGCGGCAAATCGCTTGATATTGCCCGCATGGCGCGCGACATGCACGGCGGCAACGGTGTGGCCGATGAGTACCACGTGATTCGCCACATGCTGAATCTGGAAGCCGTCAATACTTACGAGGGCACGCACGATGTGCATGCGCTGATTCTTGGCCGCGCGCAGACAGGGTTGAATGCGTTTGGCTCGTAATACCCATTGCTTCGTGCGCAAGTATCGCCCCAGCCGGGCGCTGCCAAATAATTTGTCATCCTGAGCAACGCGAAGGATCTCGGCAACGCAACGAGATCCTTCGCGTTGCTCAGGACGACAATATTTTTATTCTCCCGGTTTGCGCCGAAATCGGCGACCCATTACTCAATGCAAAAGATTCAATTTCATGACAAAAAATATCTGGTTCACCCAAGCCACTCTCGAACAACTCAATCAATCTTCGGACACCTTGGTCGGCCATCTCGGCATGGAATTCACCGAGATCGGCGATGACCATGTCTCCGCGCGGATGCCGGTGGATGCGCGCACGCATCAGCCTTACGGGTTGCTGCACGGCGGTGCCTCTGTCGCGCTCGCTGAAACTCTGGGCAGCACTGGTGCGGGCCTGTCGGTCGATCCGGATCGTTTTTATGTCGTCGGTATCGAGATCAACGCCAATCATGTTCGGGGCGTGAAGGAGGGTTACGTCACCGGAGTTGCCCGCCCAATTCACTGCGGCCGCACGACGCATATCTGGGAAATCAAAATCACCGACGACGCCGGAAAACTGGTTTGCATTTCTCGCATCACGGTGGCGATTCTTGAGAAAAACTCCGCCGCATAGTCCATGAAACAGACCATGACGGCGATGTTCGCGCCGTACCGCGCTTTTCTGCGGCTGCCAGATATTCCCGTCATGATCGCGACTGCCTGGCTTTCGCGCCTGCCGGTCGGCATGAATGCGCTCGCGATTCTGCTATTCATGCGCGAAACCGCCGGCAATTTCAAAGCAGCGGGAGCGATCGTCGGTGCATTCTTTGTCGCCATGGCGGTCGCCGCACCGGTGCTGGGTCGCCTCATCGACCGCATCGGACCGCGCACACCGTTGATCGTCACCGGCATCCTGCATCCGCTGTCGTTGATCGTACTTTACGCAGCCGCCATCAATGGCGCAGGCACGCCGTTGCTGATAACCATTGCCGCCATCGCCGGCCTCTGTGCGCCACCAGTGACGATTCTCACCCGCACCACTTGGCGGCATCGATTCACCGACGATCAAAATCGAAAGATGGCGTATTCGATCGACTCGATCATGATCGAACTAAATTTCACTGTCGGCCCATTGCTGGTCGCGGCGGTCGTGGCGGGCGCCAACGCGCGCGCCGCACTGGCGATGGTGATCGCGCTATCAGCGGCCGCGGTATTGATATTTTTCGTCTCGCCATTTCCCAAATACTGGCAGCGCGAAGCGCCGGTGGAACGTCACTTGATGGGGCCGTTGACCGATTCAAAACTGGTCGCGCTTTTCAGCCTCACCTTCGGCCTGACGTTTTGTTTCGGACTGATGGAAGTCGGCTATCCGGCCTACGCCACGTCGCTGGGATGGGTCGCTTTCGGCGGCATACTGCTGGCGATGAATTCGATCGGCAGCGCGGTCGGCGGATTCATCTACGGCGCGCTGCATCTCAAGAATTCGCTGGAACGGCAGTTCACGATTTCACTCGCCATCATGTCGATCCCGCTGTTCCTGCACGGCATCGTTGACCAAAACGCGTTGTTTGCCATGGTTGCATTCCTGGCCGGCATCTGCATCGCACCGGCGCTCACCGCGCAGACCTTGCTCATCACCCAGCTCGCGCCGACAAAATACGCCACCGAAGCATTCACCTGGTCATCAACGTTCATCATCACCGGCATCGGCATCGGTATGG
>JANOKK010000634.1:0-3400 GCA_031419255.1 Betaproteobacteria bacterium | reverse complement strand
GACATACACCCAGCCGGAAAGCCGCGCGTTTTCGCTCTTGACCATCGGCGGGCCGTCGGTGATCTAGATATCGGCGACGGTCGATAGCGTAATCTGCGCGCCGCGTTCCGTAACGATGGAGAGGTTGCGCAATCCTTCAAGCGAATCGCGCAATTCGCGCGGATAGCGCACGTTGATCGGAAAGCGTTGCAGCCCTTCCACCGTCTCGCCGATGTTGTCGCCGCCGATGGCAGCCGAGACTACGCTTTGCACATCCGACACATTCATGCCGTAGCGCGCGGCTTTGGCGCGGTCGATGTCGATATCGATGTAGCGTCCGCCGGAGAGTCGTTCCGCCAAGGCAGAGGTCACACCCGGAATCGTTTTCACCACGCGCTCGATGTCGTTGGCGATGCGATCAATTTCACTCAACTTCGCGCCAGCCACCTTGATGCCCACCGGGCTCTTGATGCCGGTCGCCAGCATGTCGATGCGATTGCGGATTGGCGGCACCCACAAGTTCGCCAATCCCGGCAACTTCACGGTGCGATCGAGTTCCTCGATCAATTTTTCCATCGTCATCCCGGGCCGCCACTGATCGCGCGGCTTGAACTGGAGCGTGGTTTCAATCATCTCGAGCGGTGCCGGGTCGGTGGCGGTTTCGGCGCGGCCAATCTTGCCAAACGCGCGCGCGACTTCCGGCACCTGCATGATGAGCTTGTTGGTCTGCTGCAATATTTCAGCCGCTTTGCCGGGCGAGAGGCCAGGCAAGGCCGAGGGCATGTACAGCAAATCGCCTTCGTCGAGCGGCGGCAGGAATTCACCGCCGATTCGTGTTGCCGGGTAAATGGTCGCGAGCAAAATTACCACCGCGACCAGCAACGTCAACTTTGGAAACGCGAGCACTTTGTCGAGCACTGGCCGGTACAGCACGATCAACACACGGTTCAACGGGTTCTTGTTTTCATCCGGAATCTTGCCGCGAATGAGATAGCCCATCAGTACCGGAATCAGCGTCACCGCCAAGCCCGCTGAAGCGGCCATTGCGTAGCTCTTGGTGAACGCCAGCGGCGAAAACAGTCGGCCCTCCTGTGCTTCCAGTGTGAACACGGGGATGAACGAGAGCGTGATGATCAGCAGGCAGAAAAACAGCGCGGGGCCGACTTCGGCGGCTGCATCGGCGATGACCGACCAGTGTTCATCGCCCGCGAGCGGCTGGTCGGGATGCTGGCGGTGCCACGCCTCAATATGCTTGTGCGCGTTCTCGATCATCACGACTGCCGCGTCGACCATCGCGCCGATGGCAATCGCGATGCCGCCCAGCGACATGATGTTGGCATTGACGCCCTGGTAATGCATGACGATAAACGCTGCCAAGATTCCCAGCGGCAGCGAGACGATCGCCACCAATGACGAGCGAATGTGGAACAGAAACACGAAACAAACGAGTGCGACGATCAAAAATTCTTCGATCAATTTGGTGCGCAGATTATCGACTGCACGCAGGATCAATCCCGATCGGTCGTAGACCGGCACGACTTCCACACCCGCCGGCAGGCCCGCTTTCAGTTGCTCGAATTTGGCTTTGACGGCGGCGATGGTTTCCAGCGCATTTTTTCCTGAACGCATGACGATCACGCCACCCGCGACTTCGCCTTCTCCGTTCAGCTCCGCGATGCCGCGGCGCATCTCCGGGCCCATTTGAATACGCGCCACGTCTTTCAGCAGCACCGGCACGCCGGCCTCGCTGGTCTGAATCGGAATGGCGCGAAAATCATCCAGCGACTTCAGGTAGCCACCGGCGCGCACCATGTACTCGGCTTCGCCCAGCTCCAGCACCGAGCCGCCGGTTTCGCGGTTTGCGTTCTGGATCGCCGCAATGATTTTGCCGTGGCTGATGTTGTATGCGCGCAGGCGATCCGGATCGAGCACCACTTGATACTGCTTGACCATGCCGCCAATGGACGCGACTTCGGCTACGTTCGGCAATGTCTTCAATTCGTACTTGAGAAACCAATCCTGCAACGCGCGCAGTTGCGCAAGATCGTGCTTGCCGGTGCGATCCACCAACGCATATTCGTACACCCAGCCGACCCCTGTCGCATCCGGCCCCAGTGCCGGCTTGGCACTCGGCGGCAGACGCGATTGCACCTGATTCAAATATTCCAGCACCCGTGAACGCGCCCAATAAAGATCGGTGCCGTCGTCGAAGATGATGTAGACAAATGAATCGCCAAAGAACGAATATCCGCGCACCGTTTTGACTCCCGGCACCGACAGCATCGTGGTGGTGAGCGGGTACGTTACCTGGTTCTCGACGATCTGCGGTGCCTGTCCCGGAAACGGCGTGCGGATGATGACTTGTACGTCGGATAAATCCGGCAGCGCATCGAGTGGCGCGCGCATGACCGACCACACGCCCCATGCGGCGACGGCCACCGTTGCGAGCAAGACCAGAAAGCGATTGATGATCGACCAGCGGATCAGCTTTGCGATCATTTTTTGGCTCCGGTCACAGGCACCGGTATTGGCTCGATGCGCGTCAACGCCATTTCGCCGTCGGGTGTCAGCGCCAAATCGAACGAAACGGTCTGCCCGACTTTGATGCCATTCGGTACGCCGTCCTTTGGCGCTTTGTAGGTCATCGTCATGGCAGCCATCTTCAGCGTCTTGATGGGGCCGTGCGAAAGTGTGACGCCGTCCTTGTTGATTGCCTCGACTTTGCCTTTGCCCGTGTTGACTATCGCAGTTGCCGTTGCATCCGGCACGGGTGCCGCCTCGCCCATGCGCGCACCGGTGGTTTTGAGGCTCGCTTCTGAATCGATCAGGAACTGGCCGGACAACACCACTTTCATGTCTTTCTTCAAACCGGTTTTTATCTCCGTCATGCCGCCGCTTTCCGCGCCGATTTCAACGTCGACCGGTGCAAACTGTGGTTTTCCGTCCGCACCCGCTTCCGCCACGATCACCACGATGCGTTTGCCGGTCTGGATGATGGCCTCAGATGGCACCAGCAATGTCGCGGGCTTGGCCGTTGTCGCGGCAGCGATGGTGGCAAACATGCCTGGTGCCAGCCGGTGTCCGGGATTGGCCACCTCAATGCGCGCTCTCAGCGTGCGCGTAGTGGAATTTACTTCCGGCAGCAATGCCGTCACGCGCCCTCTGAAAATTTCGCCCGGATACGCCGGCACATCGGCTTCAATCGCGCTGCCCGGCTTCAACCACGCAGCTTGCGTTTCAGGTACGTCCGCGTTGACCCAGACGTTCGCGAGACCATTGAGTCGAAACAGCATCGCGCCCGGTTGTACGGTCATGCCTTCGCGCACCAGTAATTCGCCGACGACACCCGAAATCGGTGCCACGAGTGTGACGCGCGAACGCGATTTACCGTCGGCATCGATGGCGGCGATGGTCGCATCTG
>JANOKK010000633.1:0-4416 GCA_031419255.1 Betaproteobacteria bacterium | reverse complement strand
GTCAAGCGTTGCAGGGTGGTTTTCAAGCCATCGTCATGCAGTGATACGCTATGATTCACGCTCGAACAAAAAAAGTGAATAACTTCGCATCGGAGGATTCATGGCGAATTACACAACGGAGCAACTCCGCACCATCGCGCTTGTCGGCCACGGTGCCGGCGGCAAGACCACCTTGTCCGAGGCGTTGCTGCATCGATCCGGGGCCATCGCAACGGAGGGCAGTGTTGAAAAGGGCACTACCGTCGCTGACTTCGATCCCCTCGAAAAACACTATCAGCATTCGCTCAATTCTTCACTCCTTCATTTCACCCACCTTGACACCCACGTTCACCTGATCGATACGCCGGGTTACCCAAATTTCATGGGGCCGGCGATATCGGCGCTGGATGCCGTTGAGACCGTCGCGGTGGTGATCAATGCGCAAAACGGTATCGAGCTCACCACGCAGCGCATGATGACGCTCGCGCAAAAGCGCCATCTCTGTCGGATGATTGTCGTCAACAAGATCGACGCGGACAACATCGATTTGCCCGGTTTGCTTGCGGAGATTCAGGAAACGTTTGGCAAAGAATGTCTGCCGATCAATTTGCCGGCCAATGGTGGAAAGACGGTGATCGATTGTTTTTTCAATCCTGCCGGAGATGCGGATTTTTCATCCGTCGCGGCGGCGCATTCGGCGTTGGTCGATCAGGTTGTAGAAGTCGACGAGCAATTGATGGAGCTATATCTCGAACAAGGCGAAGCCATCACCCCCGAGCAATTGCATGCGCCGTTCGAGAAAGCCTTGCGCGATGGTCACTTGATTCCCGTGTGCTTTGTCTCCGCCAGGACCGGTGCTGGCGTCGCGGAATTGCTGGATATTTTTGCCAGGCTCGCACCGAACCCAATCGAAGGCAATCCGCCGCTGTTCGTCAAAGGTGAGGGCAAGGATGTTGAAGAATTCCGTTCGATTCCCGCCGCGCGCATGCATGTAATCGCGCATGTGTTCAAAATCATTATCGATCCTTTCGTCGGTAAGGTGGGTGTGTTCCGGGTGCATCAGGGCACCATCACGCCGAACACGCCTCTTTACGTGGGCGAGACCGGCAAACCATTCAAGGCGGGGCATCTTTACATGTTGCAGGGCAAAGAATTTCAGGAAGTGAAGCAACTCCTGCCCGGTGACATCGGTGCAGTCGCGAAGGTCGAGCACATCGCGTTTGATTCGGTGTTGCACGATTCGCACGATGAGGATCGCATTCATTTGCTGCCGCTGGAATTTCCGCAACCGATGTACGGCCTCGCGGTCGAGCCGAAGCGGCGCGGTGATGAGCAGCGCATTTTCGAGGTGCTGCATAAACTCGAAATGGAAGATCCGTGCTTCGTGGTGGAGCGACATCCGACGACCCACGAAACGGTGATCAACGGCCTCGGTGATTTGCATATGCGCATCATGTTGGAGCGCATGAGCAAGCAATACAACCTGGAAATTACCACCAAGCCGCCAAAAATTCCCTATCGCGAAACCGTGCTCGCGAAAGCCGACGGTCACTTTCGCCACAAGAAGCAATCGGGCGGTGCCGGCCAATTCGGCGAAGTATTTTTACGCATCGAACCATTGCCGCGCGGCACCGGATTTGAATTCGTCAACGATCTCTATGGTGGCTCGATTCCCACGCAGTTCGTTCCTGCTGTGGAGAAAGGCATCCGCGACGTTTTGGCCTCGGGGCCATTGGCGAGCTTTCCTGTGCATGACATTCGCGTCATTGTTTACGACGGCAAAAGTCATCCAGTCGATTCCAAGGAGGTCGCCTTTTCCACCGCCGGACGTAAAGCATTCATTGACGCCATCTCGAAGGCGCGACCGGTATTGCTTGAGCCTATCGTCAACGTCGAAGTCACCTTGCCGGACACTCATATCGGCGCGGTCACCGGCGATCTCTCGTCGCGGCGCGGCCAGATTACCGGCACACGTGGCCTATCTGCAAATGTGTCAGTGGTGATGGCGATCGTGCCGCTGTCGGAGTTGCGCGATTATCAAACGCGTTTGAAATCGCTCACTGGCGGGCACGGCAGCTATGGCATCGAGCTGTCGCACTACGAGCCGGTGCCACCGTCCGCGCAAGCCGAGTTGGTAAAAATCTACAAAGTTCACGCGAAAGAAGAGGATTGATTTGCCTGTCCTGCGGAACTCGCTTTGGGGAAACGTGACGGCCCAATTCCGGTGCCCACCGTTTTCACTTTGCGTGATTGCCGATGCCGATTCTGGCGCGCCGCGTGAGGCGGTGATCGATCGCATCACCATGATGGAAGGACTGAATCTCGGCAATGGCGTTGAACCGGCGCTGGTGATCGATGTGATTGACGTGTTTCTGCGCGATGCACCGGCACTGGTGCATTCAATACGCGAGGCGATCACGTCGAGCGATGAAAAGGGCATGTTGCGATCAATACATATGTTGAAGTCTTCAGCCGCAGTTGTTGCGGCACCGGCGCTGGTGCGCGCCGCCGCAGCCGCCGAAGCGCAGGCCCGCGATGGACGCACTCAGGAAATTCTGGCGCGATTGCCAGAGCTGGTGGCACTTGTCGATGCGGCGGCGCGCGAACTCGCCGTCATTCAGGCCGATCTGCGCAGATCTAAAAATTTCGTATGACGAATTCGCTCGTCAGCGCTGCCGTCGATCACGCCGCCACCATCATGATTATCGACGACGATTCGATGATACGGTTGATGACGAGCAGGGCACTGACCGAGGCAGGCTTCCAAATTGTGTGCGCCGAAAGTGCGGAAGCTGGTATTGCGCTGTTCGGCGAAGCCACACCCGATCTGGTGCTCATGGATATCATGTTGCCGGGCATCAATGGATTCGAGGCCTGCGCGCATCTGCGGCAATTGCCCGCTGGGCAACATCTTCCCATCATCGTGATGACCGGGCTCGAGGATCGCGAATCGGTGGTATCCGCTTTTCAGTCGGGCGCCACAGATTTCATCACCAAGCCGATCGTCTGGGCGCTATTGCCATTTCGCGTGCGCTACGCACTGCGCGCGAGTGCCGCACTGCGTCTGACAATGCGCAGCCAATCGTTGTTGGCCAGCGCACAACGCGTCGCCAGCATGGGCAGTTGGGAATGGCGGGTGGCGCGCGACACGTTCGTATGTTCCGATGAGCTATACCGGATTCACGGCACCGATCCCGGTGGCGAGGAGGTAGGCGTTTCGGCATTGATACAAATCGTGCATGCCGAAGATCGCGACGCCGTTGAACTCCTGCTGGAACGCGCCGGGCGGGACGGGCAAGCGTACAGCGTTGAATTTCGTATCGTGCGTCCGGATGGCATAGTTCGTCATCTGTTTGAACAAACCGATATCGAACGCGATACCGCCGGCGAGGTGCTGACCGTGCGCGGCATCCGACAGGATATTACTGAACGCATAGACTCGGCACGCCGCATCCATTCGCTTGCCTATTTTGATACGCTCACGGGCCTGGCCAACGGTACCCTGTTCTGCGAACGAATGAGCCACTGGCTCGCGCATACGCGAAGGCAGGGCATGAGTTGCGCGCTGGTGATGCTCGAACTCGACCGCTTCACGCAAATCACGGCGACACTCGGCCCACGCATTGGCGACGAAGTCCTGAGAGAGGTTGGCAAACGTTTGAGGCATTGTCTGCGGGCCGGTGAATTGATAGCCGGTGCCGAAAACGCGCGTGAGGATTTGCTCGCGCGCCTTAACGGGGCGGAATTTATTGTCGGTCTGGTCGGAATCGGTTCAGCGCGCGACGCACTTAGCGTGGCGCGACGCATGTCGGACGCGATTTCACGGCCGATCGCCGTTGACGAACACGTAATAACCGTTACCACCGCGCAGGGCGTCTCGATTACGCCTGACGATGGACTGGAAGTCGGAACGTTGATGCAAAATGCGGAGACCGCATTGCGCCGCGCACAAGAAGCGGGCGGCTGGCAGGCATTTCTCTATAGCCAGGAAATGAGCGAAGCCGTTACGCGTCGCCACCATGTCGAAAGTGACTTGCGCAGGGCGCTGGCCGAGGATGGATTTGTCATTCACTATCAGCCGAAAATCGATGCGCGCGACAATCGCGTGGTGGGTGCCGAGGCACTGTTGCGATTGAATCATCCGCAGCGCGGTATCGAAGCGCCCGCCACGTTCATTGCAATCGCCGAGGATTCAAGCTTGATCGTACCGATTTGCGATTGGGTCGTGAAGACGGTGTGTACGCAACAAGCCATATGGCGTGCCGCAGGGCTGAAGATAGTGCCAATATCGGTCAACCTTGATGGCAAGAGTTTGCAAAGCGAGGGATTGCATGAACGCATCGGCGGTGCCATCGCGCGCGCCGGGATTGATGCAGCGATGATGGAACTTGAAGTCACCGAGAGTTGCCTGATGAAAGATCTTGGCGCATCGGCGCG
>JANOKK010000632.1:0-7320 GCA_031419255.1 Betaproteobacteria bacterium | reverse complement strand
GGCACGCCGTAACCCATCGCGCCGGACGTCGGCGCAAGTTGCGTGCGGAAACCGCGGTAGCGATGAAAACGATGCACCCAGGTTGCATAGTTGCCGGCACCATTGGTGAGAATCGCGTCAGCCGGCAGCACGCTCTCAAGATGGCGCATCACTTCCCACATTTGCACGCCACCGGGCGTGGTCTTCTTCATCTGCCACGCGCAATAGTCGGCATTCGCTGCGCGCACATTTTCCTCAATGCCATCACGCGTCAATCCCGGCAACGCGGCGAGCGCACGCGCCATCTCCGGCATTGATGCATTGATCATCAAATCCGCCTGATAGACACGCCCGAGTTCTTCGGCACCGGCATGGATGTGTACCAATTGTTGCGCGCCATCAGTTGAAAATGGTGCCTCGATCAGCGTATATCCTCCGGTGGTCATTTCACCCAAACGCGGACCGATCGCGATCACCAGATCGGCCGCCTTGATGCGCGCCGCGAGCGCCGGGTTGATGCCGATACCGACATCGCCCGCGTAATGCGGATGCGCGTTGTCGAACAGATCCTGAAAGCGAAACGCGCAGCCGACGGGGATTTTCTGCATCTCGCTAAAGTGTTGAAGATCGGCGCACGACTTTGCATCCCAACCGGAGCCACCGGCAATCACAAACGGCCGCTCCGCACTCTGCAACATCGCGGAGAGCCGCATCATTGCTTGCTCTCCGGGCGATGTGCTGACGCGTCGCCAGGCGCGCGCGTCGGCGACCGTAGCCATTGAAGCGAGCATATCCTCTGGCAACGCGAGCACCACCGGCCCCATGCGCCCGCTGGTGGCCACCTGAAACGCATGCGCGATGAATTCCGGCACGCGCTCGACGCGATCAATCTGCGCGACCCACTTTGCCATCTGCCCAAACATGCGGCGGTAGTCGATTTCCTGAAACGCCTCACGCTCCACGAAATCGCCGCCGACCTGGCCGATGAACAAAATCATAGGCGTCGAATCCTGGAATGCCGTGTGTATGCCGATGGATGCGTTGGTGGCACCCGGCCCGCGCGTGACAAAACAAATGCCCGGCGCGCCTGTGAGTTTGCCATGCGCCTCCGCCATATTGGCGGCACCGCCTTCTTGCCGGCAAGTGATGAGTTCAATCGTATCGCGGTGTGTGTAGAGCGCGTCGAGTACCGGCAGATAGCTTTCGCCCGGCACGCAGAAAGCGCGCGTCACGCCATGGATTATCAATTGCTCGACGAGAATTTGTCCGCCGGAGCGGGGGGTGGGTGTCGTCATTTCTGTGTGACCTCGTAACCTTTGCTCTTGAGCAATTGAATCAAGCCCTGTGGCCCGATGAGATGCAGCGAGCCCACCGCAACAAAGTGCGTGGTCTTGGAAGTGAGATAGCCTTCGATTTTTTTCATCATTGCATCGTGTCGGCCATGCAGCAGGATTGCGTTGAGCTTCTCGGTCGATTTCATGCCGCGATTGACTTCCGCAGTCACCTCCGCCATCAACGCCGTGTCGCCGGTTTGCCACGCGTTGACGATGCCGGTGACTTGCTCGGGTGATCGTTTCAATTCAAGTGTTGCGAGCGCGTTGTCAAGAAAATCTTGCTGCAAATTCGCCGGCATCGCGTTCATCATTTTCAATTGCGCGGTCATCGATTCAAGCTCGCCCACTGGCTTGCCCGCATCCTTCGCGCGCGCCAGCAAATAGGCATCGACACCGAGATTCATGTCGTAACCGAGGCGGGAAAATTCCAGCACCGACAACAAACCGCCGACCACAAACGGCTTCATCGATTTCACGGCGTCTTCCGGCATTTCCAATCGTGTGAGCTGCGTTTTGAGTCGATCGTAGAGCGCTTTCGGCAGATGTTTGTCGAGCGTGTCTGGCGGCGCATAGCCAATGAGTGCTTGCATCTCGGCATCCGATGTCGTACCGCCGGTATCGGCCTCGACCACCAGTTTCGCGGATTGGTCGAATGCCGTTTCCACCACCTCCGCTAACGGGTAAAAAGCCTGCTTGCCGACGTGAATCGTGCCGAACAACCAGACGACCCCGGTCGGTGATTTCACTTCCCAGAGAAAGGACTTGGTGCGCGACGGTACCGGTGCCGGACCGATGCGCTTGCGCAGTGGCGCGGTGGATGATGGTGACGTCGGCAGCTCGACAGCAGGTGCGCTCTTTGGGCGAGTCGGATCGTAGATGTCCGTCACTGCCGGCACCGCCGACTTGGCGGGGTTGGTCGCCGTGGCGGCAAGCGCCAGGTCACCAACCATGGCAGTCAGACATGCAGTCAGCAAGTAGCACGATATGCGGTTTAAATTCATGGTGCCGATTTCAAAATTAGTGGGAGTGACTTGCGACCCGACAACTTTTCCGCGTCGCCAAATGCGATTTTGGCAGGAATGTGCCGCTCTCGCGAAAAGCGCGCTTGATTCATGTCGGCAATGCACCGCACGCCGCTGTGCTCGGCTGCTACAATCATTGCACTAACCGGTCAAATTTCATGAGGGTCAGCATGCAGATTATTTTCCATTCAACGCGCTTCGCAACGCGCCTGTCAGCCTTGGTTCTCATCGCCGTCGTCGCATCACCGGCTATCGCGCAGGAATGCAAACACCGCGGTGAGCTCGATACGATGTTCTGCGACGAAAACAAGGATTTAGTGGCGGATACGCCAAAGGATTCAAAAAAGCTCAAGAACCCGAATACCATCGTCTTCACCTACACGCCCGTTGAAGACCCCGCCGTTTACGAAAAAATATTCGCGCCTTTCACCGAGGCGCTTGGCAAGTGTCTTGCGAAGAAAGTGGTGTTCTATCAGGTGCAATCGAATGCAGCCGAAATCGAAGCGATGCGCTCGGGCCGATTGCATGTCGGTGGATTTTCCACCGGGCCGACCGCGTTCGCCGTAAACCTCGCAGGGGCGGTACCGTTCGCGGTCAAAGGCGACGCCAAGGAATATCAAGGCTACAACCTGATCGTGATCGTCAAGAAGTCCTCGCCATTCATGAAGCTTGCCGATCTCAAGGGCAAGAAATTCGCGCACACGGCACCGTCATCCAATTCCGGCCACATGGCACCGATGGCGCTGTTCCCGGCAGAAGGTCTCGCACCGGAAAAAGACTACAAGATTTTATTTTCCGGCAAACACGATCAAAGCGTGATGGGCGTGAATTCCGGCGATTACGATGCCGCCGCCGTGGCGTCGGACGTGTATCACCGCATGGCGTCTCGCGGGCAGATCAAGGAAGACGATTTCCGCATCATTTACAAAAGCCAGAAATTTCCAACTTCCAGCTTTGCCTACGCACATGATCTCGAGCCCGCGCTCGCTGCCAAAATGGTGAAGTGTTTTACCGACTACCGCTTCACGCCGGAAATGCAAAAAGCCTTCGATGGCGCCGATCGTTTCTTCCCGGCGAATTTCCAGAAAGATTGGGAAGCCGTGCGTAAGGTAGCCGAAGGGTCGGGCGAGGCATTTAATCGCACGAACTACGACAAGCAGACCGCGAAGGAAGCGGATGCGGCGGCGAAGAAGGCCGCAGAAGGAAAGAAGCCGTAAGCACACAATGACCCGTTGTTTCGCCGTCGCATGTTGCGCGCTCGTCAGTCATTTGGCATTGGCGCACGATGCCTGTCCGAGTCGCGGCGACTTGAGTCCGCTGTATTGCGACGAGGATCGCGATCTCATCGCGGATGCACCAAAAGACAAAGCAAAATGGCGCAATCCGGCGTCATTGATGTTGAGTTATTCGCCCCAGGAAGACACGGCAGCCTACGAAAAATTGTGGGCACCGTATGTGACGCACATGTCGCAGTGCCTTGGCCGGTCAACCCGATTCTTGCAAGTGTTTTCGAGTGCGGCGGCAATTGAGGCGCTGCGCTCGGGGCGCATTCAGTTCTCGTTGCTGGCGACCGGCGATACGCCGTTCGCGGTAAACGTCGGCGGCGCGGTGCCATTTGCGGGGATTGGCGACGCGAACACATTGCTCGGCTATCACGTGGTGGTGTTGGTGAAACACGAGAGCAACTTCAAGAAACTCGCCGAACTTAAGGGCAAGCGTGTGGCGCATACCACACCGTCATCGAATTCGGGAAACATGGCGCCACGCGCATTGTTTCCCGCCGAAGGTCTCACGCCCGACAAGGACTACAAGGTCATCTACTCCGGCAAGCACGATAATTCCATCATGGGGGTGCTGAACGGTGATTACGATGCAGCGGCCGTGGCCGACGATGTGCTTGATCGTATGCTCTCGCGCGGGCTGGTCAAAACCGGGAGCTTTCGCGTCATTTACAAGAGCAAATCGTTCCCGGCTGGCAGCATGGTGCATGCGCACGATCTTGACGAGACACTTTCTGCCAGACTGAAATCATGTACTTTTTCATACGCGTTTTCGGCGGATTTGAGAACCGCATTTCAAGGATCCGATCGTTTCGTGCCAATGAATTACCAACGCGATTTCGAGTCCGTGCGCAATGTCGCACAAAACAGCGGTGCGGCGAGTCTCCGGCCCGGGTTCGATGGCGGCAACGGAAAAAAGCGGGAGTCGGGGAAATGATAGAAGGCAGCGCCACCATCGATCGATCGCTGCAAATTCGCGGGCTCGTCAAAGAATACAAACGCGGCGTGCCGGTATTGAAGGGCATCGATCTTGATATCGCGGGTGTCGGCATCACCGCCATCATCGGGCCTTCCGGCACCGGCAAATCCACATTGATTCGTTGCATCAATGGATTGGTCGAACCGACAGCCGGAAAAATATTGTTTCAAGGGCAGGATCTCGCGCAATTGAAAGGTGCCGAGTTGCGCGCGGCGCGGCGAAAAATCGGCATGGTGTTTCAGGAATACAACCTGGTAGAGCGTCTGACGGTGATGGAAAATTTGCTTACCGGCAGGCTCGGCTACATGTCGGCGTTCAATGCGTGGCTACGAAAATTTCCGCAGTCAGATATCGATGAAGCCTATGCGCTGCTCGATACCGTTGGCCTCGCCGCGTTCGCCAATCAACGCGCCGATAGCCTCTCCGGCGGGCAGCGCCAACGTGTCGGTATCGCGCGCGCGGTGATGCAGCACCCGGAGATTCTGCTGGCCGATGAACCGACCTCCTCGCTCGACCCGAAGACGTCGGTGGAGATCATGGAATTGATGGCGGATTTGACCGCGAAGCGCAACATTCCTGTGGTGGTCAATATCCACAACGTCGTTCTCGCCAAACGTTTTTGCGGCCGCATGATCGGCATGACCGAAGGCCGTGTCGTCTTCGACGGCGGACCGGCGCAATTGACGGATGCGAAGTTGAATGAGATTTATGGTGGGGAGAATTGGATTGAGTAGTGAGTAACTGTCATTCCGAATGGAGCGAAGCGTAATGAAGAATCTTGGTGCGTAGTGGGGACGCGTGGATTGCTGCGACGAGATTCTTCGCTTTGCTCAGAGCCTGCCCCGGACCCGATCCGGGGATGACAGCTATTTTTTGGGTCAGAGTCCGGGAAATTTGACCAACGTCTCAAATGAACACCGCCACTATCACGCCTGAGCGCAACCCCTTTCCCGCCCACTGGCCGACGCGCCTCGGCGTGCTGGCGTTGCTTGCATACGTCATCTGGGCCGCGTCGCAACTTGATTTCACCTGGTCGCGATTCATTTCCGGTCTCGGTAACGCGAACCGCTTTCTCACCCGCATGTTTCCGCCCAACTTCGAAGGCGATAAATGGGAAATGATCGTCAAGGGGCTTACCGAGAGTCTGGAAATCGCCGTCATCGCCACCGCCATTGGCATCGCCATTTCGCTGCCGCTGGGTTTGATGTCGGCGCGCAATTTGTCGCCCGCGTGGATTTCGTGGCCGGCACGCTTGCTGATCGCGCTATGCCGCTCGTTTCATCCGGTGATCGTGGCGATTATTTTTGTGAAAGCGGTCGGCTTCGGCGCCATCGCCGGTATCGGTGCGTTGGTAATTGGCTCGATGGGATTCATTTCCAAACTTTTCGCCGAGGCGATCGAAGAAATTTCACTGAAGCAGGTGGAAGCCGTGCGCGCGTCAGGTGCCTCATTCGCGAACGTGCTGACCTACGGCGTGTTGCCGCAAGTGTTCGGACGATTTCTCGGCTTTTGCACCTACCAGCTTGATTCCAATTTACGCAACTCAACGATGGTTGGCATTGTCGGCGCGGGTGGTGTCGGCGGCACGCTGTTCGCCGCATTTCAGCGTTTTGACTATGATTTTGTGCTGGCGATTTTGATTGCCATCATCACGCTGATCTTCATCGGCGAAATTTTGTCGAATATTTTGCGCGCGGTGTTTCTCGACAACAGGAATTTGTCGACGTGGTTCGGCAAAAATCACTCGCAAAAAATTATCGCGCGGCGCGGGGAAGTGGAATGAACCTGCCCGCAAACGCCATCAACCGCGAGTGGCACCGCTTCACGTTTGAGCAGCGCATCATTCGCTTCGCGTTCTATTTTGTTGCGGTCGCGGCATTTGCGATGTCGTTGCGACACATCGAATTCATTCCGGAATTTTTGTACGACGCGCCCGCGCAGATCCAGGATTTTTTTGTGCGCATGTGGCCAGTCGATAAATCGTTCTACGCGAAATCGGTGCATGAGGCGTTGATCGAGACCCTCAACATCGCCACCCTCGGCACACTGCTGGCACTGGTGCTCGCGTTTCCGATCGGCATGCTGGCCGCGCATAATTTGGTGCCGATTGCCGCGATCAACTATTTCGCGAAACTGATTCTGGTATCGTCGCGTTCGGTTAATTCGCTAGTGTGGGCGCTGTTGTTCATCGCGGTGTTCGGCCCCGGTGCCCTGGCAGGTACTTTGGCGATTGCGTTTCGCTCGATCGGTTTCGTTGGTAAATTGTTTGGCGAAGCATTGGAAGAAGCGGCACCCGGCCCGATCGAAGCCTTGACCGCTGTCGGTGCCACACATGCCAGCAGGTTTCTGAAAGGCTATTGGCCGCAAGTGAAACCGGCGTTTTTTTCTATCGCCTTGTTCCGCTGGGATATCAATGTGCGCGAGTCCGCCGTGCTCGGATTGGTCGGTGCGGGTGGCATCGGTATGGCAATGGATTCGGCGATGAATCTGTTTCGCTGGGATCAGGTGGCGGTGGTGCTCATCACCATTTTCGCGGTCGTGATACTGGCGGAAATTTTGGTGACGACCATTCGCAAACGAGCACTTTGAAATGCAAACGAAACTGATGAGGACGCGAAAATGAACTCAACCAGAACATTCACACTTTGCGGCGCGCTTTTTTCTGCGTTTTTCGCGGCACTATTCTCCATTGCGGCGAGCGCCCAAACCTGCGCCCATCGCGGCCA
>JANOKK010000631.1:0-1011 GCA_031419255.1 Betaproteobacteria bacterium | reverse complement strand
GCCGTGGTCGCGGGTGCTCGGGTGCAGGTTCGGGGTCGAAAAGCGGCGGGCGTCTTGACCGCGAGCGAATTCCGTCAGATTGCCGTCGCCGATCGAATCACCTATGTGATCCAGGGCGATATCGCGAACTTCAATACCGTCGCGAGTTTTCGCGTTCGCGGCGAATTATTGTCGGCGGCCACTGCAACTTTTGTCGGCGGTACGGCGGCGGATTTGGCCAATGGACGGCGAGTGCGCATCCGGGCGGTTGCTGGGGCGGGAATACTTCAGGCGTCCGACGTGACCTTCGTGACGCCATAACGACGTGACACAAAAAAATCAAATCCGCGCGAGCGCCGGATTCTTTGAAAAATAGCGTTTGATCCCGTCCGCGATGGCGTTCGCCATTTTGTTTTGATACGCGTTGTCGCGCAGTTTTTTCTCTTCGTCCGGGTTCGAGATAAAGGCGGTTTCGATCAGGATCGACGGAATGTCGGGCGCTTTTAACACCGCGAATCCGGCCTGTTCCACCACTGACTTATGCAGGCGATTGACCTCGCCTAATTCCGCCAAGACCAGTTTTCCCAATTTCAGACTGTCGTTGATTTGCGCGGTCTGCGAGAGATCAAGCAACGTGCGCGCAAGAAATCCATCTTTGCTGCCGAGATTCACGCCACCGATCAGATCGGCTTCGTTTTCGCGGTTGGCGAGCCACTTCGCGGCCGACGACGTGGCGCCGCTTTCGGAGAGCGCGAACACCGACGAGCCATTGGCCTGCGGTTGCACGAACGCGTCAGCATGGACGCTCACGAACAAATCGGCGCGCAGTTTGCGCGCGCGCTGAACGCGTACATTCAGCGGGACAAAATAATCCGCGTCGCGGGTGAGGGCGATGCGAAATTGGCTGCTGTCGTTGAATTTTTCTTTGAGCTTTCGCGCGATCGTCAACACCACAACTTTTTAGCGGGTGCCGCGCCGGCCGATCGCACCCCGGTCTTCGCCGCCCAGCCCCGGATCGAGCACAACGACCAC
>JANOKK010000630.1:0-1662 GCA_031419255.1 Betaproteobacteria bacterium | reverse complement strand
GAGTGCAGCGATGGATCTCGTTATTGCGACGAGATCCTTCGCTGCACTCAGGATGACAGCCGTTT
The DNA here is from genome assembly GCA_031419255.1 of Betaproteobacteria bacterium. Lineage (GTDB taxonomy): Bacteria > Pseudomonadota > Gammaproteobacteria > Burkholderiales > Usitatibacteraceae > UKL13-2. The sequence continues at coordinate 1,597 of JANOKK010000630.1, read as the reverse complement.
GGGTTTGAAATCAGGTGAATCCCCATGCTGTGGATTTCCGCCTATCTGCCCGAACTGTCCCTGCAATCCCACACGCGTGGCGGGTTGGGGCACATCCTGGGCCAACTGCTCGATGTGCCGCTGGTGATCAGCGATGGCATTGTCTCGCGCCCGCACGTGCATGCCGCCAACGCCTGCGCGCGCGAAGCCGGCATCACGGCGCTGATGCCGATTGCCGCCTCACAGGCACGCGCCGCAGAATTGCTGGTGGTGCCGCGCGAACGCGCGAAGGAACAGGAAACCTTGCAACTGAGCGCCACCTGGCTCGCACAATTCACGCCGATGGTCTCTATCGAAAAATCCGGTGTTTCGCTGGAGATTTCCACCAGCCTGCGATTGTTTGGCGGGATTGCGGCGCTGGCGCAGCGCATCCGTTCTGGATTGAAATCACTGGGGCTGCACGCCGCGCTCGGCATTGCCCCCACGCCGCGCGCCGCGTACGTACTGGCGCGCGCGACGCATTACCTCAGCGGCATCCGCATGTGCCGCGAACCGGTGCAATTGCGCGAGCGGCTGGCCGATATTCCACTGGCGCTGTTCGATTGGCCGCACGACATCACCGTCGCACTCGCCGCACTCGGCTGGGTGCGCGTGAAGGACGTGCTGGAGCAGCCGCGCGCAGGTCTGCTGCGGCGCTTCGGCGACACCATACTCACCGACCTCGACCGCGCGCTCGGCCAGGCACCCGATCCGCGCGAACCGCATCGGGTGCCGGAAGATTTTTCCGCATCCACCGATCTGTTGTTCGACATCATCGACGCCGAGCGTCTGTTCATCCCCATCAATATGTTGCTCAATCAAATGGAAGGTTTTCTGCGCGCGCGCGGCGCGGCGGCAAATGAGATCGTGCTGGAGCTGAAACACAACCGCCAACTCAAAACGCGCCACCCATTCGGCGCGCGCCATCCGCTGCGCAATGCCGATGACTGGCTGCGGCTGATACGGGAGCGCCTCACCGCACAACCGTTTCCTGAAGCCGTGACCGCGCTGAAACTTTCCGCGCCGCGTCTGGTTGCGTTTCAGGAACAAAACCAAAACTGGCTGCCGGCACCGGATATTGGTCAGGAAAAATGGCAGATGCTGTTGGAGCGTGTCGCTTCCCGGTTGGGCGAAAAAAGCGTTTTCAGCGTGCGCGAAATGAGCGACCATCGGCCGGAATGCGCGTGGGGTGCGGACCAGGAATCGGATCGCCCGAAGGCCATGCGCGCACCGCCAATCGCGCACGATAAACCCCGCCCGCTGCTGCTGCTCACCGAGCCGCGCGCGCTGGTGACGATCGACGGCGCGCCGCAGCACCACGGCGCACTCGCGTTGCTGGCCGGCCCCGAACGGATTGAAACCGGCTGGTGGGATGGCCACCCGGTGGCGCGCGATTACTTCGTCGCGAAAAATCACGAACAGGAAATCTGCTGGATTTTTCGCGATTACCGATTTGGCAAGAAGTGGTATTTGCATGGGGTGTTTTCGTGAGGGGGTTTTGTGGTGATGGTTTTTTAATGGCAAGAGGTGAGCCATTCAGCACTGTAAATCCCTCCCAGCCTCCCTTTAAAAAGGGAGG
>JANOKK010000629.1:0-1147 GCA_031419255.1 Betaproteobacteria bacterium | reverse complement strand
CAGTCTGCGTGGCGATGACGGAATTGCAGCCGTGCGCGATGTTGGCAAATGGGCCGCCATGAATAAACGCCGGATTGTTTTCCAGCGTCTGCACCAGGTTCGGCAGCAATGCATCTTTCAGGAGTGCTGTCATCGCGCCCTGTGCGTTCAGGTCTTTGGCGAGAATCGGTTTCTGATCTTTGGTGTACGCAACCACAATCTTGCCGATGCGCGCCTTTAAATCCTTGATCGAGGTGGCGAGACAAAAAATCGCCATGATTTCGGACGCGACCACGATGTCGAAACCATCCTGCCGCGGATAGCCATTGCCCGGACCGCCGAGCGCAATCGCGATGTCGCGCAGCGCACGATCATTCATGTCCACAACGCGCTTCCACACGACGCGGCGCACGTCGATGCCCAATTCATTTCCGTGATTGATGTGGTTGTCGAGCAAAGCGGCGAGCAGATTGTTGGCCAGTGCGATCGCCGAAAAATCACCCGTGAAATGCAGATTGATATCTTCCATCGGCACCACTTGCGCGTAGCCGCCACCGGCAGCACCGCCCTTCATGCCGAACACCGGGCCAAGCGAAGGCTCGCGCAGGCAAATGATGGCTTTCTTGCCGATGTGATTCAACGCGTCACCCAGGCCGACGGTCGTGGTGGTTTTTCCTTCTCCCGCCGGCGTCGGCGAAATCGCGGTGACAAGGATCAGCTTGCCGCTCTTGCGGTCTTTCAGCGAATCGACATAGTTGAGCGACACCTTTGCCTTGTAACGCCCATACGGTTCGAGCGCATCCTCGGGAATGCCCAGTCCTGCGGCGATTTCCTGGATTTTTTTCATGGACGCTTTCTGGGCAATATCGATATCGCTAAGCATTTGTTTCTCCGTCAATGAGTGGATTTTTTGGTGCGCAAAGTATGGAACTTGCCTGCTGCAAACTACCTTGATAGGCGTCAAGTAGAATGGCAAATTGATTTGCATCAACCATGTCCATCGATCCCACATTGAACATTCATTCTCATGCGGCCGTTGCGCGCGTTCGCGAATCGTTGCGTGCGGCGGGTCTCGCCGACACCATCACCGTGATGCCGGAAGCCACGCACACGGCGCAGGCGGCCGCTGATGCGCTCGGTTGCGATGTTGGTGAAATCGCGAAGTCGA
>JANOKK010000628.1:0-1786 GCA_031419255.1 Betaproteobacteria bacterium | reverse complement strand
GTTTTGGCGATCGCCGCAAGTTTCGCGGTCTCGTCATTCATTTTGTTCATCTTGGCTTTGAAGTCATCCATTTTCGTCCAGATTTCCGGCTTTGCTTTGGTCTCAGCCCCTTTGTCGGTTCCCGGCCCGTAGCCCTCGATCGGCAATTTCGAGGCGAATTCTACAATCGCCGCATGGCGTGCGAAGGCTTCTTTGTCGTAGGTTTTTTCGCCTTTGACCATCGCGGCCATTGGCGCGAAATTCCACCCTATCACGCGGTATGCGCCTTGACGGTACTTAATGGCGTCCTCGGGCTTAACCTGGGCAACGGCATTGCCGACAAAAAGTGCCGCTATTGCGACGGATAAAATTCGTACTGACTTACGCATATCAATCTCCATGTTTATTGATTAAGTTGATACAAACAAAACAAAAAAACAAAAAATCGACGCGTGAATATTCATCAATGCTGCTTCGCAAAAATCGACTCGCCAAGTCCGCGCATTCAATCTTCGGCGATTGCATCCGCCCAGCAATTCGGTGTTTCAAACAGGCGAACCCGCGTCAATTTCAGTACCTGACCGAAGCGATCCCGGTAGGCATCTTTCAATATACGGAAAGCAACCTCAACCAGATTCTCCGCCGTTGGAACAATGTCGAGTATGACTGTCTTGTGGCCGGGAATCGCGGCCAGGAAATCCACCATTACGGTGTCACCACGGTGAACCAGAAACGCGTGATCCCACAAATCGACCAGTTTTTCATTGGCGATGCGCTTGATGTCGCCGAAATCCATGACCATGCCGTCATCGCTCGCGCCGTCTTCGTGAATGACATCTGAACTCAGCGTGATTTCAAGGGCGTAGCGGTGGCCATGTAGATTGCGGCATTGGCTCTTATGATTGGGAAGTCGATGACCAGCATCGAATTCGAGACGGCGGGTGATGGCGATGGTTGCAGGCATTTTGCATTTTACCGTCAGACGCGTGACGATGGCATTGCGCTGCTTCTCGACGGGCGAATGATGCGCGTCAATTCCATTCAAACGCCGTTGTTTCTGTTCGTTTTTTATCGCGCAAGCCGCTAAAATACTCTTTTTTGCACTGCACCATTTTTATTTTCCGCTTCGGCGTCGAGACGAAATTTCATGGCTCTGATTGTTCAAAAATACGGTGGAACGTCGATGGGTTCGCCCGAGCGCATCCGCGAAGTGGCAAAGCGCATTGCGCACTACCATCAACAAGGCCATCAGTTGATCGTGGTGCCGTCGGCGATGTCAGGCGAAACCAATCGCCTGATCGGTCTTGCCAAAGAGTTGCATCCCGATCCAGATGGTCGTGAGCTTGATGTGATCGCATCGACCGGTGAGCAAGTGTCGGTTGGTTTGCTGGCGCTCGCGTTGCAGAATATCGGTGTAAAAGCGCGAAGTTATACCGGCTGGCAGGTAAAGATTTTGACTGACAGCGCACATACCAAGGCGCGCATACTTTCCATCGATGATGGCAATGTTCGGCGCGATCTGGATGCGGGTTATGTTGCCGTCGTCGCCGGCTTTCAAGGCATCGACGAGAAGGGCAGCATTACCACGCTGGGTCGTGGCGGTTCGGATACCACCGGTGTGGCGCTGGCGGCGGCATTGAAGGCCGATGAGTGCCAGATATTTACCGATGTCGATGGCGTGTACACGACCGATCCGCGCGTGGTGCCGGAGGCGCGCAAACTTGAAAAAATCACCTTCGAGGAAATGTTTGAGTTAGCGAGTCTCGGCTCGAAGGTATTGCAGATTCGCTCGGTGGAATTCGCGGGC